>CAZLXE010000012.1:0-1885 GCA_964563005.1 uncultured Isosphaeraceae bacterium | reverse complement strand
CATGTATCCATTCCCCAAACGACTCCATCCTTCACTGCTCTTTCTTATTTTTGCCGTGCTTCCTTCGCTCGCTTCGGCTCAGGAGGCGGCCACCCAACCCGTAAGCCCCTCCACCTGGGAAACCGTCTCCGAGCACTGGTACATCCTGGAGATGGCCGGAACGCAGGCGGGCTGGATGCACGCCCTGACCGAATCCGATGGCGCCCGCTATCGCACCACCTCCGCATCAAATCTCAAGATTGCCCGGGGACCCATCGAAATCACCATCGCCATGCATTCCATGGCCCTCGAAGATCTTGACGGCACTCCGAGGGAAATCTCCACCGTGCAGGACATGTCGCAGCAACGCATGGAAACCCGTTGGGTCTTTCACAAAGGCGGCGTCACCGAAACCTCAAAGCAGGGGGGGCGGGAAAAGGTGAGAGAACGCCCTCTGCCGGAAGGAAAGTGGCTCATGCCTCAGGCGGCAGATCGGTACTTCAAAGAGCGGATGAAGGCGGGCGGGGATGATGCGGAAAACCTCGTGATCGAATATCGCACCCTCACCCCCGATACGGGATTGAAACCGGTCAAAATGCATCACGAAAGAACCGGCGTCGATTCCCTGCCCTGGCAGGGGCGCGACATTCCTCTTTCTGTCTGGGCTGTCACCAACGATTATCTGGCTGGCGTCGTGAGCACGCAGAAACTCTCGGCGGAAGGCGTGATGGTTCACGATTCCGTCTCCCTCCCCTTTGGCACCATCATCACCAAGCTCTCCACCGAAGCCGAAGCTCGCGGCGCCCTCGCCGGCCCCGCCCCTGAATTGATGCTGGATACTTTTGTCCGCGTCGATCAGCCCCTCATCCATCCCCATCAGCAGGAAAGCATGACTCTCCGCGTACGCACCAAGGACGGCACGCCCCCTGCATTGCCCTCTTCCGGGGGACAGAGAGTCAAGCCCGATCCCGATAATCCCGCCGCCGTCCTCCTCACCATCGACATCATGAACAACTCCAAGGCCACTCCCGAGGAGATCGCGGACCCCGCCTTCCGGGGGTCGGACACCCTCATCGATGCGGATGACCCCTTCATCGCCACCCTCGTCAAAAAAGCCCTCAAGGGAACCGGCCTGTCTCCCGGCGACGAAGCCCTCAACACCATCTCCGGGGCCAACCATCTCCGGGAGTTTGTTTACGACTACATCGATGAAAAATCCCTCGACACCGCCTTCGCTTCCGCCTCCGAAACCGCCCGCACCCGCACCGGTGACTGTTCCGAGCACGCCGTGTTACTCTGTGCTTTATTCCGGGGGTCGAAAATTCCCGCCCGGGTGGCTTCGGGTCTGGTCTATGCGGAATCGTTCGCAGGTGAGCACAACATCTTCGGCTGGCACATGTGGACGCAGGCCCTCATCGACGGCCACTGGGTCGATTTCGACGCCACCCTCCCCGTCCGCTACTCCGCCGCCCACATCCTCACCGGCACCTCCGCCCTCGATGAATCCGCCGCCCTCGACTGGTCCGCCTCCATCCTCACCCTGCTGGGCAACCTCGAAGTGGAAGTCGTTAAGACCCCGGAATAGGGAACCCCGCCTTCATTGCCCGCAAGCCCGTTCATGGAGACCTGGAATGGAAACGCCCCTGATATTTGAGTATGACCAGATCGGGGACATCCTCTCCATCCGCACCGCCCCGATCTCCGCCCAGCAGATAACCGACCAGTTGGAATACAATGTGATGGTCAGGCGGAATCCAGCAACCGAAGCGGTGGAGGCGGTGGAAGTGCTGTTCTTCACCCGTTGGCTCCTGAAGCAAGGCCACCCCGAGGTCAAAAATCTCGCAGAGTTGTTTTCCCGGTCATCCGCCGCTTGAGTTGGGATTCGGGGTGCCGCATTCGGGGCAGT
>CAZLXE010000011.1:30163-34189 GCA_964563005.1 uncultured Isosphaeraceae bacterium | reverse complement strand
TGTCCCAGTCGGGACATGCTGCCGTGATACATCAGTTCGAAGTCGAGCAGTTTTCTCCAGTTATCAATCAAAGTGAGAAAATCAATCTTGCCCGCCCGATAGCCGCTGGTGGACGCCTCCAGAGTTTGCTTTGCCTGGGGGATAATGACATCCCGAAATCGCGTGGCCTGTTGCTGCTCGGAGTCCACCCGGGCCAGGGCATCGCGCACCCGGTAGTCGATCCGGTTGGTGATGTTTCCCAATGCCGCCGTCTCGGCGAGCATTCCCCTCAGGGCTTCCTGTTCGGCCGCCTCCAGACGACCCGTCCAGATGGGTAGATTGAATCCAAACCCCACCCACCACTGGTCATCTCCATTGGCGACCCCCGACAATCCTTCATTGTCCACCAGGTTATAGGAAACACTGGCCGTCATATCGGGAAGACGATTGAGCCGGGCCAGATGGAATCGTTCTCGAAGTTGCTCGATGCGCTCACGAACTCGCTGGATTTCCGGGTTGGAAGTTGCGGCATCGCCCAGGAGCGTATCCAGGTCATCATTTTTGATTTCCAGGGACTCTTCCCTGGGATCGGGGATGAGTGCGTGTTGAGGTCGATTAAGAAGGTTGTTCAGCATGGATTTTGCCGAAATCTGCCGCTGAGTGAACAGAATCAACTCGTTATCCAGATTGCTCAACTCCACCGAAGCCCGTAATACGGCTGGCTGGCTGGCCGCCCCCACCCGCAATTTTGCCTCGGCGATATCGAGGAACTGCTGGATTAACGCTCGATGATTCCCGGTGATGTCGATTGCCCGAGTCGCAAAATACAGATTCCAATACGACCGCCGGGTATCCGCAATCACCGCCAGTTTCACCCGCTCCAGTTCCTGCTCCTGCTGGGCGACCGCCCGCTCCGCTATCTGTCCCCGAGTTTTTAATTTTCCGGGGGTGGGGAATTTCTGGCTGATGCTGGTCATCGCCCCCACCTGACCCGCCGCAGTTTCCGCCATTTCCCCAAACGGCGCCACTTTAAACATGGGATCATTCAACGAAGTCACCTGGGGAATCCGCTGGGCCAGCATCCGCACCCGCTCCTCAGCCGCCCGAATCGTGGGATTGCGCTCCAGAGCCAAACGAACATAATCTTCCGCCCCGACATCATCCGCCAGATCTGGGATGTTGTCAGGGAAGCGATGACTGTCGGGTGAAGAATCCACCCGCACCACATCCGCGAGAGATACCGGCTGATCCCAGCCAAATAACTCGCGATGACTCGATGATGCGCAACCGTTCAGCAACACCACAACTGTGAACGCACTCAAACCGTAACTTGCTTTCATGTCAGATCCTTTCATCGCATCATATCTTGTACGCTCAGTGATTATGACCACTATGGCCATCTTGATCATGCTTGCTCCGACGATCACCCCGATGATCATCATCGCTCTTCTTGTCCTGGTCGTCATGCTTCTTTCCCCGGACCGCATCCAGCATGGCGAGATATTTTGCCGGATCCTTCTTGAATTTCGGCACGCACCCCTTGCAGCAGAACCGGACGAGCCGATTGTTGAACACCCGGTCAATCGAACCTCCCATCGAATCGAGCTTCTCGCGCGTGATCATGCAGAAAGCAAGCGGATAATCCTTCTTCTGCTTCTTGATGATCGCCTCATCGAGTTTTTTCAGATACCCCCTCCGGTCCTTCTTGAATTTTCGAATGCACCCCTTGCAACAGAAACGAATCAGACGATTGTTGTACACAAAGTTAACCGGATCGCCCATCTCGCCCCCCAGCTCTTCGCCGGTGACGATGCAGGTGTCCAGGGGGTAATACGGCAACTGACGCTCAATGATCTTCTCATCCATTTTCTTCAGCATGGCTTCTGAATTGGCCTCGAATTTTCGCACGCACGAATCGCAGCAGAATCGAATCTCCCGGCCTTCATGCTCATACATGAAGGGTTTGCCCATGATGTCCAGCTTTTCGCCGGTCACCGGGCAGGTGTCAAAGGGGTATGGGTCGCTTGCCGTTTTCCCATTGTGGGAGTCGGCCGGGCGCGAAGTTTGGGCCGACGCTCCAACCGTCATGGCAAACAGAACGGCAAAAGAAAGTAAGAGAAACCTCCGGTGAGAAGACCGGAACAATTGGAGAACAAAATTCATCATAAAACTCCTGTGGTAAGGAACAGTGGAATGGAAGCAAATATCCTGACTCAAAGCATCGCGGCAGCCCAATCAGGGTGGCGGAGATACGCTGAGACACAAAAAACAAGTTGTCTATGGAAGCCAGGCGCCTCGCCCAATCACCCCATGGGGTATGGCTCGATGCTCAATGACATCGCGTTACGAGGCGCACCCGGAAATGCCCACTAAATGAGTAGGAGTTGCCGCTGCGCATACAGGGTGCGCGCAGCCCTCCCCCAGGAATGATGATCCCCGCCCCCCAGCATGGAACTTGCCGCCTCCAGAGGGAAAGGCAGCGTTATTGAGGTTGGAGGAATCGCCGGAAAGGACACTCCAGCCGGTCCCGACATCGCACCCGGATGGAACTGAATACTACTGATAATGGCAAAAACCTGATCGTGGCTCCCGCAATCACAGTCCCCGTCATCGTTGCAGCCCTCTTCACCTTTCTCCTCAATCCCCCCCTCATCGTGGTGCGAAGCAGTCAATCGATCCGGCTGAGCCACCTCGCAGCACCCGTGAGAATCACGCTCACCCGCATGCCCGAAACTTCCCTCGATTGCCGCCTGAGTCGTGCAACAGCACCACAGAGGCGACCAAACGGCCAGATACAAGGCAAACAGAATGCGGATTGGTTTGGATTTTTGAATATTCACAACAATGAATTTCAACAAAAGCTGACTGTCAGCGCATCATCAACGACCAACTCGTCAAGAATCTTTCATTTTTTGTCGTTTTAACTGCTCAAAATCATTATTTCCCCGTTTAAGATCGAAAAAACCCCTGCAATCCCCCCCATCATCGGAGAAAAAAACGGACAGGGCGGGATTCGAACCCGCGGTAGAGGTTGCCCCCTACGCCGGTTTAGCAAACCGGTGCCTTCAGCCGCTCGGCCACCTGTCCAGAACCACCCCATCTTTGCACCGGAATGAGAGAGCGTCAAGTGCCCAAGTGATTCCATTTGGTCAAAAAGTTTAAGTTTTTCCCGAAAAAATCCATAAAAACTCAAGAAATATTCCAAAAATACCTATAAATACAGGGTAAAACGCTTGCCCCCGGCGCCAAGCCACGATACATTCTCACACAATTCCAGGCCTCGTCGGCCTTCCCCCGAACCAGAAAGGATTCGCTCCCATGCCCCCCCGAAAAACCACCAAGAAAAAAACCACCACCGCCGCCAAACCCCGAACCAAAACCCAGATCTTCAGTGAAATCTCTGAATCAACCGGCCTCACCAAACGCGAAGTCTCCGATGTGTTCGACGCCATGAACACCATCATTAAAAAGGACATCGGCCGTCGCGGCCCCGGCGTCTTCACCGTCCCCGGCCTCATGAAAATCAAAAAGGTCCAGAAACCCCGTCGGGCCGCCCGCAAGGGAATCAACCCCTTCACCGGCGAAGAAATGATGTTCAAGGCCAAGCCCGCCCACAGTGTGGTCAAAGTGCTCGCCCTCAAAAAACTCAAAGAAATGGTCTGAACCCCCGACCCCCGGAATTTCCGGCCTCCGGATTCAAACACTCGGCTTCTGATCGCAGACCCCGAACCATTCACACCGCCGCCTCACCAGAGGCGGCGTTTTTTTATGCCCCTGCATCACGAAGGAATACCAATTGTCAACTCGTGTCTTCACTCCTGTCGGCGATTCCCGCCGGTCATAATTCCCCCTCTTCTTCAGGAGCAGATTCATGTTACCCACGCCCTACGCTTCTCGCCTTTCTCACCTGGTACCGAAACAGAAAACCTTCTCCATCTGGTTGATCACACTCGTCGCATCCTGCCTGCTCTTCGGCCTCGCCCCCGCCGCCGACGCTTCACCCGATCATAAATCAAGAAACCAACGCTCCCACGAGCGACACGATTC
>CAZLXE010000011.1:1173-30063 GCA_964563005.1 uncultured Isosphaeraceae bacterium | reverse complement strand
CGGCATGACTCCCGGCACGATTCCCGCCACCACACCTGCCGCTCCTACCCCTGCAATGTTTGCCACCGTGGCTATTCATACGCCCAACGCCAGCGCGACCGAGGCCAATGGAGCGGCGAGGCGGATGGCCGCTACTATGGCTTCCGCGATGGCTACTATGGCCGCCCCTTCTGCGACCGGCCCCAACGCCTGATGCGTCGCTACAACCGCCACTATCGCAACGGATACTATCAGGGCTATTCCCGAAGTTATCGCCGCGAATTCGAACGCGGTCGCCGCCAACGATACGACGGGTACGGCTGCCGCTGATCCCCACCCCTATCTCCATTCCTCAAAATCACGACTCGATCCCCGCTCATCCGGGGATCGAGTCGTGTTACATTCAGAAGAACCATCCCCACCGGGAATGCGGAAGTTACCATGTCCTCATGCCATCCCCTCTTCCCCCCGATCGCAGTCACCTCCGAACCGAACATCGGAATCCTCGTTCGGCGACATTGGATGCTCTCGATACTGAGGGCTGTGTAGCACTGATGATCGAAGATCACGCCGCCGTGTTCGATGTCCTGCGCGGGGCTAAAGAATCTCTAAGCAAATTTATCGAAGTTCTTCTAGGGAAAGCAAGTTCTGAAGGCCGGCTTATTTACTTAGGAGCAGGTACCTCAGGACGGCTGGGCGTGTTGGACGCTTCCGAATGCCCCCCCACTTTCCAGTCCCCTCCAGGCATGATCGTCGGCGTCATTGCCGGAGGAGATACCGCCTTGCGCAAATCCTCTGAAGGCATGGAGGATGATCCCCACGGCGCCCAGGCCGCTTTAGATCAACTGAAACTCACCGAGCGCGACACCATCCTTGGCATCGCCGCCGGAGGCACCACCCCCTTCGTCCTCGGCGGTATTCAGATGGCTCACCAACGAGGCGCCATGACCGCCCTCCTCACCTGCGCCCCACCTCCCGAACCGATCCCCCATTGCGACCATCTCATCGTCCTCGACACCGGGCCGGAAATCCTCACCGGCTCCACCCGCCTCAAAGCAGGCACGGCCACCAAAATTGCCCTCAACCTTATTACCACCACCCTCTTCACCCGACTCGGCAAGGTATACGAAAACCTCATGGTCGATCTCCGGGCCACCAACAATAAACTTACCGACCGCGCCATCCGCACCCTCATGACCCTCTGCCCCGAACTCGATCGGCCGACCGCCGCCTCGCTCCTCACCGCCGCAAATGGACAACTAAAAACAGCGATTGTTATGCAGAAGCGACACCTCTCCCGGGAAGCAGCCCTCGCCCGTCTCGCCTCCGCCCACGGCAAACTTCGCCAGGCCCTCAACGACTAACCGTCGCCTGATCTTCAATCAGGTGACGATACAGAAACGCCCATTGGGTGTCCCGTCCGTCAAAACCATGTTTTCGGGTGGGGAAGAACCGGCTTGAATACGCTTTCCCCGCCTTGTCCAGCGCCCCGATCAACTGCCAGGCGTTATTGGGATGCACATTGTCATCCACCATCCCATGCATGATGAGCAGATCACCCTCCAATTGATCCGCATAAGTCAGACACGAGCCGGCGTCATACCCCTCCGGGTTTTCCTCCGGCGTACGCATGTATCGCTCCGTGTAGATCGTGTCATAATTCCTCCAGTCCGTCACCGCCGCTCGGGCCACCGATACCTGAAAAACCTTCGGAAATTTCAGGATGGCCAGGGCCGACATGTATCCCCCGTAGGAATGCCCGACTATCCCCACCCGGTCGCCATCCACATACGGCCGCTGGGTCAGAAACTTTACGCCATCCACCTGATCCTGAATATCCACACTACCGAGTTTAAGATAGGTTGCCCCCTCAAAATGCTTGCCCCGATTGGTTGTCCCCCGGTTGTCGATCACCGCGATCAGGAATCCCATTTCACAATTCGGATTCCCCGCTCGCCAGGTGTTTCGCACCCGCTGCACCGACGGCCCTCCATACACATCAATGATGAGCGGGTATTTTCCTGTGGGATCAAAATCCGTCGGCTTATACAGCACCCCATACAGATCGGTCTCCCCGTCATCCGCCGTATAGGTGAACAACTCCGCCCGATCGGTTCCCGAAGATTCATCGCTTTCGCCCAGCGTAGCAACCCGACGCCCGTCATTGGAATAGAGCGCTGTCGTCGGCGGGGTGTCCGTCGCTTCGGCTTGGGATACAAACCATCGACCATCCGGCGAAATCATCACCCGGTGATTCAACGACTCCCCGGTCAACCGTTCCTGCCCCGTACCATCCAGTCGCACGCGATGGAGTTGCACATTGAGCGGATTGGTGTCGCTGTACGCCGTGTAATATAGAAATCCCCCATCCTCATCCACAAATTCAATCCCCCGTATCGGAAAATCACCCCGAGTCAAGGTACAGATCAACCCCCCCTCCATGCTTCGTAGTTCATACTGTTTCCATCCCGTCTTTTCCGTCTCCCAGATGAAGCGCTTCCCATCCTCCAGGAAATGCATCGCGGGACGATTCTCCTGCCAGGTGTCCTGCGCCTCCGCCACCACCAACCGGACTCGCCCCGTCTCCGGATCCGCCGCCAAAACCTCCAGCCGATCCTGATGGCGATTCGTGCGGCTGAACAATAACTCCGAACCGTCCGGTGAAAACTGGACATTGTAAATATACGCCTCCGCATCCTCCCCCGTCTCCACCTCAATCATCTTTCCTGTGTGCGGCTCATACACCCGAATCGTCGCCACCGGATTTGGATCCCCGGACTTGGGATACCCCTCAGTCAGCACCGTGGTCCGCCGTTTGGTCAATCCTCCGGTGATATAAAAATCCTTCACTTCCCGCTCATCGAATCGATAAAACGCCAGAAATCTTGAATCAGGGGACCACCACATCGCCTGCTGCTGGCCCAGTTCTTCCCCATACACCCAACTCGCCTTCCCGAATCTCATCTTGCGGCTGCCCCCCGAGGTGATCTGCTTCACTTCCCCGCTGTCCGTATCTTCCAGCACCACATTCCAGTCTACACACCGGGCGATCCACCGCCCATCCGACGACGGCTCCGTATCCCGCTGCCTCCCCCGACCGGGATTGCGGGCAAATCGGCGGGGCGCATTGGCGGAGGGCAGACCATCATAGTTGCCGCTTATGATCGTTCGCTCATGCGTACTCAGGTCCATGCGAATGGATTCCCCCGCCTGAGTGAACATCAGTGCCGAGCCATCCTCCTTCCACCGTATTTTGCTCACTTCACCCGAAGTCGCCTCCTGCCGCATCGTTTCAAATTGATCCACCACTTGCCCATACGCCACCTCGAACGACGGCGGCTTCGGAATCCCCGCACATCCGACAATACAAAGCAGGAAGAGGCCAACAACACAATGAAGGTGATTTCTGGGGGGGTTGCTGGAGTGGTTGCTGGAGTGGTTACGGGAGTGGTTTCCGAGGGTCATGATGCCCATCCTACCGGATCAGCCCACTCGCGCCGCAGTCTGGAACGCTTTCATCCGCTCCTCAAGGTCTCCCCGGTCAATCTGTGCCAGTCTATCGAGAGAAAACGCTTCCAGAGCAAAACTGGCGATCATGGTCCCCCACGCCAATCCCGTTTGAATGGTCTCAAAATCCGTCTTCCCCGTCGAGGCGATCCACCCCATCATCCCCCCCGCGAAACTGTCCCCCGCCCCCGTGGGATCCACCACCTGCTCGTGCGTTGCGGGCCAGGCGGGCATCACCGCCATCCCCTCCCGATGCACCAGCACCGCCCCATGCTCCCCCTTCTTCACCACCACAAAACTCGGCCCCAATTCGAGAATCTTCTTCGCGGCGGAAATCGCATTGGGAATCTCCGTCAGCAACTCTGCCTCTGAATCGTTGATTACCAGTCCTTCAATTTTCTTCAGCAGCGACAGCAGATCCTCCCGGGCAATATTGATCCACAGATCCATCGAATCTGCCACCACAAACTTTCGTTGCCCAAATGGCTCCAGAAATCCCATCTGCCTCGCCGGATGCGTATTTGCCAGAAAAATATACTCGCTGTCCGTAAACGCCTCCGGCACGGGCGGCGCTTCCTCCTCCTCCACCCCCAACTCCGTAAACAGGGTATCCCGATGGTTCATATGCTCCGCATACCGGCCACCCCACGCAAAAGTGCGGGAATCCGGCCTCGGCTGCAATCCCCCCAGATCAATCCCGGAAAACCCGCTCAGAATCGCCCGATGCTCCTCTGGCCAATCCCCCCCCACCGCCGCCACGAGACGCACCGGCGAAAAAAAAGACGCCGCCGCCGCAAAATAAGCACACGACCCCCCCAAAACCTTCTCCGCCGTGGTCTGTGCCGTATGAACTGTGTCGATTCCGATCGTACCGGTTACTGCAAGTGACATGGCAGGAAGTATAACCAGTCCCTTGAACACTTGGAAAACCTGCCGAAACAGAAATTTCTCCGTGACCGATCTTAATCAGTTTTCTCATCCACTTAAAGAAAAACTTCCTTCCCCAAAAGGGAAGGAAGTTTGAAATAGCAAGAGGAGGAAAACAGAATTCTAATTCGATCACGGGCCGCCCAATCCCCCACCACCACCGGGATTGCCGATGATGATGTTGGAACCAACCGCGACTCGATCGAGAATCATGGAAAATGTACCAGGTCCCAATGGACTTCCAGCGGGACCACCGATCTGGGCGCCGCCGGGTTGCAGAAGTGAGAGTCGGACCCACATCTCATTCCTGGTATTGACGAAGCGGGATGCCCCTCCAGCGGGAGCATGATTGAAGATCTGGTCCGGCCCCATAACGCCTCCACCGGGTAAGACTTCCAAAGCAACAAACTCATACCGACCCATCCCCCAGTTCCACATATCCACGACATAGAAGGTGGACATACCCGTCATGCTCACTGGTGGCGGTTTCAATTCCGTCGTGATTGACAAATCGCTGATGCTGCTCGTATTGAGGTGGGCTTTGATGCGGATGTCAACCCCCTGACCGGTTCCGAAGAATGCCGCATCGCCGATCGGATCGCCCCCATTCTTTCCTCGGTTCACAAATTCAGATGCCGCAACAAGGTAGTTATCATCAGAGGACAGAATAGAATTTTGATTGCCAAAGGAGAGGTTCCCCTTCACCACCACAATGTTATCCACGAGGGGATTGCCGTCAAAGAAACTACTTTGAATAATTGCGGATCCACTTGAAAATGGATCGGAATACACACTGATATAATTGCGTGGCTCATCAGGGTTGTAATCACCGCGACATTCGAACCCATCGGGTGTACCGGGGACATCGGCTGGAAGTACCAAACACTGGGGAACTCCAGCTACGGAAACAATATTACGCATCTGACCCGGTGTAATAGGGATTCCGAAGAACTGCTTGGCCAGCCCCTGCAAGCGAGCGACGATTCCCGCGATCATCGGGGCCGCCGCCGAAGTTCCTCCAAAACCACCCGTATAGGTGCGGAGATTCGGAGATGCAGGGTCATTGAAGCCCCCCCCGTAACCAATGGTGACAACAGACGATCCCCATGCAGAGCAATCAACAGGGGTTCCCGTGTTGCAATCTTCACAATGGTTCGAGAATCCCAATCGACAATAGGGAGACCCAGGAGTACAGGCACCAACCACAATGGCCCCGGAGGATCCGGGAGGCCCGCCTGCTTCGGGGGTGTTATCGAGATTAAAACAATCATTCCCCGCCGAGATACAGCAGGTAATCCCGAGGTCAGCGGCCAATCGCAACATAGTCCATTCAGCCCCCCCCGAGGCGATTGTCGCGTTCGTAAAACCAATGGAGAATGACAGCACATCACCTGGTTGGAAAACCTCAAGTGCACTGGTCACGGCATCCACAAAACGACCACCGGGCTGCTCCGCAGAGACTATGGGGAAAAAGTAGAGCGATGCCTCCGGGGCAACTCCGACGACACCGATTTCATCAACACCCGGCCCAATGGCCCCATCATCTTTCGCCCCCACAATGCCGAGCGTCGCCGTCCCATGTTGGCCGGTCAGGTTTGGAATGGTTGGAAGTATGAGGATGGTGGGACCAGGTGCCCCGTTGTCAAGATTAAGGGACTCTTCCGTAATCACCTTGCCCGCCAACTCTTCGTGGGCAGGAAAAGCCGCATGCTCAACCACACCGACCCGGATGGTCGCTCCTCGGGTGAGATTTGCCGTTCCCACCCCGAAATTATCCAGGAGGGTCTGCCCCAGATCCTCCAGCCCGGCAAGATTCATACCTTCGCCGGTATATCCGCGTAGAACATTGCCAGTCACCAGATCGACTGGAATCCCAGACACAATGGATGGGAGAGGGGAGGGCCAGGGATCTGGAGTGAGATAACTCTGCCCAGCACTGAAGTTGGGAGTAGGCCCAGCTCCGGTTGAACCGCAATTATCAATGGCGAGTTGTGCGCATCCTGCATCCCATTCAAAATCACAGCAACTTGGATCGAGGCCGCACACCACATTGCAGCAATTCGGATCCGAACATCCTCCCCCGGAATGCGCCTCAAGGCATGGTCCGGTTGTTAAAGGCGATCCGCAGACCTGAGTTGGCGTCGTGCCTGCACAAACCAGATTCGCAATCATCACACATGTGGTGTCCCAGTTGCCTAGTCCCCGTCCCGGACGGAAAAGCTGATCATCGCAGCAGAATGGATCTAAAGTACAAACCAAAGTGCAGCACGCGCCATCACTACAGAAGGGGCCGATGATGCGGGGATCAACCGGAGTCGTACTGGGATCATCTTGTCCCCCGGCCAGGAAGCAACTCCCCGTCGATGCCACACCGCAATCTGGATCAGCACATGGATCACCATTTGCATTACTGCAAGTGGTGCCCACGCCCAGAAAAATATTTGGAAGAGCACAGAGACTCTGACGAAGAATCTGACAATCACCTGCGACGCAACACGCTCCCACGGTGCTGCAGGAGAGAGAACTTGAGCATCCCACCCCTGGATTAAACTGCCCGTTCGCCACATCACAGTCTGCTTGAGTTGTAATCTGACAGGTATTTCCATTGGTTGTGCTCGGAATACAGCAGGCCCCCTCGTTGGTGCCGGGAGTACAGGAAGCCGTTGAGCAGAGGCCACCCGCAGTGAAAAAGCCATTCAGAGAATCACAACTTGTCTGAGTTTCCATCCTGCAAAAACCAGTCCCGGAGAGACCATCCCAGAGACAACATGATCCAATGGAAACACCGGCACAGGGATTCGGTGAACATGGCACCCCAGCACCTGCAAACCACCCGTCATTGGCGGTGCAGTTGGTGGTTGTCATGGAAAGGCAGGTCGTGGTCGTGCCGTTACTGATGCAGCAGGCGCCCTTAACGCAATCGGCCTGGTTACAGTTAAATCCTGCCCGGAATGATTCCCCCAGTGATGTACATCCGTTAAACGGAAACATCCCAGACCCTGTCTCTGTACGAATCGTGCAGGTTGAAGTGATATCACAGCACGCTCCGATCACTGCCGGGCAGGCCCCTCCTGCCCCGCAGTTGGAACCATCACCGAAATATATCCCGTTGCTACTGGCACAAGTGGCCGCACTGAGCTGGGAACAAGTGGTCACTCCTCCGTTGGGTACGCAACATGCACCAACAGTCTGAGAAACCTCCAATGCTTTCTCAAACTCCACCACCTCCACCACTCCCATACCGTTCAATGCCCGTGCTGCCGTTTCCAGATCCCGACCAATCGCTCCCTCCATGTAATACATGCCTGCCAGGTCTGGCTGGGCTTTGCCACTATATGCCTCCGCCCGCAATTCGAGAGCCCGCAGACGCTCCGGCGACTTGGTAAAGGCGGGACGAATCGTCAATCCCATACCCGTGATGACTTCCTTCACCGGCTCTATGGCGATGGCCTGAGCCGAAGAGAGTTTCCCCGCGGCGTCAATGCGCACTCTGGCGGCATCGGAGAATTTAATGAACACTCGACCCGTGGAATCCGGCCCCAGGACCAGTTTCTGATCGGGAAGTTTCGGCATGGTCTGCCTGATCTTCAAGGCCTGACCATCCCCTGGCTGTTGAAATTTCGGCTGATTCTGCACCACTTTCAGCATTTCCTGAAGATTCGGGGGCAAATCAGATAATTCAATGTTACCCCGAGGGGACACCTGCTCCGAAGGCGCCGGCACACCCTGATTTGAAACACTTCCAGGAGCCCCGGAATCAGAACCCGGTCGCTCATCCGCCAGTGTAAGCGGAGCCAGAAAGAGAGCCGCGATAATTAAAGTTCGGTTCAACAACATGCCGGCAAATCTCCATTTTTTCGCCAATTCAACGGATGCTGTTGAATCTGATTGGCGGATATGACATACTCTGGGACAGCAATTCCCGCTCCACTGGATGCAGGAATCGTTCATCTCCAGCACAATCCTACACATTCTACGCCATGAAGCAATGGGAAACCGGATAATTCGCATATTCCTGTGGTAATTGCGGGAATTTTCCGATGAAAAATGGAGAAGTGAGCGGATGGTTCGGTGCTTCATCGAATTAACCTCATCTGAAAAAGACAACTTCCACGATTATGACCCATCAGGGATTCAACAAGAGAATCCCTGCTTGCTCAGGGGATACGGGAAAAACCCAACTCCATTGCCCAAAAAAATAAAAAAAAATAAAAATTGCTCAAATCATTGAAAAAACCGCCTCAATAACGAAATAATCGGCATCGGGCGGTGATCTTTTTCTTTTCAAGCCAGCAATTCACTGACTACTTGAACTCAGAATTCAAACATCACTGGTCTGCGGCTCAGGACCGGATGGCGCCAGAACCTCGATGACCGAGGGAATCCGCTCCGCCCCGAGAGCTTCGGCGGCTTGCACGGCCTCTTCATACATCGCATCATCATCCAGAAACTCCATTGGCTCCGGCTCAACCAGCTTTTTCACCCGCATATTGGAGTAAGTACTGAATCCAGTCCCTGCCGGAATAAGGTGCCCGAGCAACACATTTTCCTTCAATCCCTTCAAATCATCCACCGCCCCCCGCAGCGAGGCCTCCGTGAGCACTTTGGTTGTCTCCTGGAAGGAAGCCCCGGAAAGGAACGATTCGGCCTGAAGAGAGGCCTTGGTAATGCCCAGAAGCAGCGTTTGGGCCGAAGCAGGGCGCCCGCGCTTTGTCTTCGCGATATCCTTGCCTTCCGCCTCCGCCAACGCATTGGCTTCCTTGACTTCCTCTTTGGAAATAAGCGCGTTGAGGGGAAGATTCGTATCCCCGGGATCCGTAATCATGAGCTTGCTTATGATGTCGCCATTGATGTCCCGGAACTGGAAACGATCGACCACTTCATTCGGCAGCAAATGGGTATCCCCGGCCGTAATCACCCGAACCTTGCCGAGCATGGCGCTGAGAATCACTTCAATGTGCTTGTCGGAAATGGGCACACCCTGAGCCCGATACACATTCTGAACCTCATCCAGCATATAGGCATGGAGGGCTTCATCACCCCGGATACGCAGAATATCAGAGGGGATGAGTGGGCCTGCCGTTAATGGATCGCCAGCATGGACTCGATCTCCCGTATGGACGAGCAGATGCTTCGACTGGGGAACATGATGATCCTGCTCGATGACGGAATCCGCCGCTTCCTTGATGACCCGAATCGTCATCTTGCCCTTCCGCTTGTCAGTATGCAATTCGACCCGACCCGAGATTTCCGCCGTCACCGCCGGATCCTTCGGGGTGCGGGCCTCGAAAATTTCCGTCACCCGGGGGAGACCGCCCACAATATCTGCTGATCGCGCCACTTCCTTCGGTTGCCGGGCCAGCATCTCCCCGATCTTGATCGTTTGCCCATCCTCAACTTCGATGCGGGCCTTGGCGGGAAGGTGATGGAAGTCCAGAATATTGCCCTCCGCATCCTCGATGTTAATCTGGGGATGTTTCTCCCCGGTGTGCGGCACCACTGTAAGTTCCGTACCCCCGCCCTTGGCGTCTTCAAGCCGCACTGTTTCGCCATGAACAATATCCTTGAACCGCACAAGACCGCTTTTTTCCGCGAGAATCGGCGCTCGGTGGGGATCCCATTCGACGATGATCTGCCCCTTCTTCACTTTTTCACCCGCAGGATATTTAATCACAGCCCCGTATGGAACCAGGTATTTCTCCAGCTCCCGTTCTCGCTCATCGAGAATGGCGATTTCACCATTTCGCTTGAGTACCGTAAGTTCAACCCCACCGGGAGCTTCCACCTCGACCTCGTTGCAATCGCGAAGTTCCACGACACCGGAATTGAGGGCTTTGTAATTGGTGTCGACCAACCCCCGGGCCGCGACCCCTCCGGTATGGAAAGTACGCATGGTGAGCTGCGTCCCGGGTTCCCCGATCGACTGGGCCGCGATGGTTCCCACCGCCATGCCTTCCTCTACCAGTTGCCCGTTTGACATGTCCATCCCGTAGCAGAGGGCGCAGATGCCCCGCGCGGTATCGCAGGTGAGCGAACTTCGCACCTGCACAGAATCGATCCCGAGTTGCTCGATGCGCCCGGCAATTTCATTGGTAATAACTTCGTTGGCGGCAACGATGATCTGATCGGTGATGGGGTTGATAATATTGTGAAGAGAGGTGCGACCGATGATGCTGTCGCTCAGTGGGACATCAATTTCTTCACCCTTATAAATAGCCCTCTTTGTCACGCCCAACTTTGTGCCGCAATCGTGCTCGTTCACCACAATCGCCTGCGCCACATCATAAAGCTTCCGCGTGAGGTAACCCGAGTCGGCAGTCTTCAAAGCCGTATCCGCCAATCCCTTCCGCGCTCCGTGTGTCGAGGAGAAATATTCCTGAACATTCAACCCTTCGCGGAAATTTGCCCGAATGGGAGATTCGATAATCTCTCCCGAAGGTTTGGCCATAAGACCACGCATACCCGCCAACTGCTGCATCTGGCTGATATTTCCCCGGGCACCCGAAGTGGACATCAGATAAACCGGATTGAGATACTTAATACCCTCGTTGGAATCGATGGGCAGTTCGTTGCCAAACTCGCCCCGTCGATCCTCCTTCAGCGTCTTCACCAACTCCACTGTGATCTCCTCCCGACAATGCGCCCACAAATCCAGCAACTGATTGTGCCGCTCGCGTTCGGTAATCGCCCCGGCATCATAAGCCCGCTCCACCCGATCCACTTTAACCTGGGTGTCGTCGAGTAATTCCTGCTTCCTTCGGGGAATGCGCATGTCCGTAATACTGATCGAAAGACCAGAAGTAGTAGACGAGCGGAATCCAAGACTCTTCAATTCATCCAGTAGATCGATCGTCGCCCCCCGTCCCAGAATGGCGTAGGTGTCGTCGATCACCCGACTACACCCCTTCTTTCCGATGTTCGTGTTGTAAAACGGCATGCCCGGAGACAGAATATCACTGAAAATAACTCGACCCACTGTGGTCACCAGACGACGATGAACGGGCATCGCCTGGGCCGGGCTGGATTCCGATTCCACCACCTTCTGAAATTCTGTCAGACGAACCACAATGCGCTCGTGTAATTCAATCTGCCCATAGTCGTAGGCAGCGATCGCCTCATGCTTATCCCGGAATCGCCGGAGTTTGTTCTCCGGTCGTGTATCCGTCCCTTCCTCCAGAAAGTTCAGGAAATACACCCCCATCACAATATCCTGGGAGGGAGAAGCAATGGGTTGCCCGTTTGCGGGGCTGAAAATGTTATGCGTGGCCATCATCAACACATGCGCTTCCGTCTGGGCTTCCACCGATAAAGGCAGGTGAACGGCCATCTGGTCGCCATCGAAGTCGGCGTTGTATCCAGTGCAGACCAGCGGATGCAACATGATCGCATTGCCTTCCACCAGCACCGGCTCGAACGCCTGAATACCCATCCGATGCAGCGTCGGAGCGCGATTGAGCATCACCGGGTGCTGATAAATCACCTGCTCCAGAATGTCCCAGACCTCGGCATCCCGACGCTCCAACATGCGCTTGGCCGACTTAATCGTGTCCGCCAGTCCATGCTCCTTCAACTTGCGAATGATGAATGGTTGGAACAACTCCAGGGCGATTTTTTTCGGCAATCCACACTGATGCAGTTTCAATTCAGGCCCGACCACGATCACCGATCGCGCGGAATAATCCACCCGTTTCCCCAGAAGATTTTCCCGGAACCTCCCCTGCTTCCCCTTAATCATGTCCGTCAGCGATTTAAGCGGTCGTGTCGAAGATCCCAGAACCGGCCGGCGACACCGCCCATTGTCGAACAATGCATCCACCGCCTGCTGCAGCATCCGCTTTTCGTTGCGAATGATGACCTCGGGAGCATTGAGATCCATTAATTTTTTCAGCCGGTTGTTCCGGTTGATGATGCGCCGATACAGATCGTTCAGATCGCTCGTCGCGAAATTCCCCGATTCCAGCAGAACCAGAGGACGCAGATCAGGAGGAATCACCGGCACCACATCCATCACCATCCACTCGGGCTCGTTTTCACTCCCTCTTAACTGCAAAACCAACTTAAGCCGCTTCGAGATATCCTTGATCTTCTGCTTGCTGCGCGTGTTGCCCAGATCCTCCCGCAGTTGAGCCGCCACCTCATCCAGATCGAGCTGCTCCAGCAATTCCCGAATGGCGTCCGCCCCCATCAGAGCCGTAAACGCGGAAGCCCCGTATTTCTCCACCGCCACCCGGTATTCATCCTCCGCCAGCACCTGTTTATATTCCAGTTCCGAGGTGCCGGGATCCGTCACCACATAATCCTGGAAGTAAATAATCTTTTCCATATCCGCCGTTTTCATCGCCATCAGTGTGCCCAGACGACTGGGCAGCGCCTTGAAAAACCAGATATGAACGACCGGAGCCGCCAGATTAATATGCCCCATCCGCTTCCGCCTCACCCGCGAGTGCGTTACCTTCACCCCGCAACGATCGCAGATGATCCCCTTGAACTTCGTTCCTTTGTACTTCCCGCAGGCGCATTCATAGTCGCGCTCCGGCCCGAAAATACGCTCGCAGAACAGACCGTCCTTTTCCGGACGATAAGTGCGATAGTTAATCGTCTCCGGCTTCTTCACCTCGCCGAAACTCCACGACCGGATGTCGTTGGGGCTGGCGAGCATGATCTTGACGGAACCAAAATCGTTGACGCGATCAAATACGCTCTCAGACATATGCAGTGCTCAACTTTCTACGCTTCAAACAACTGAACCAAACAACAACGCCCTGGGGCCGCATCACAGCAGACTGCCACCTTCGAGTTGCTGCTTTTCCAGTGTAATATTCATACCCAGGCCGCGAATTTCGTGGCACAACACATCGAACACAACCGGCATCCCCGCCTCCAGTGTGTTCACGCCCTTTACCATCGAGTCATAAATCTTCGTTCGGCCCTCCACATCATCGCTCTTGACGGTGAGGAGTTCCTGCAACACATACGCCGCTCCATACCCTTCCAACGCCCACACTTCCATCTCTCCGAATCGCTGACCGCCTGTGCGGGCTTTCCCACCCAACGGCTGCTGCGTAATCAACGAGTAAGGACCGGTTGCCCGAGCGTGAATCTTGTCATCCACCAGATGGTGCAGCTTGAGTATGTACATATACCCCACCGTCGTCTTCTGATGGAATTTCTCCCCCGTGCGCCCATCATATAACTGCACCTTGCCTCCATAAGGTACGCGGGCAAGCAGATCCCGATGATGACCAGGATCCTGCCCTGTCTCCTCAAACTTCGCCAAACGGTCCGACACATGATCGTTCGCCTCGGAGATGGCGCCAAGAATCTCCGTCTCCGTGGCCCCGTCAAATACCGGAGTCACCGCCTGGAAATTCAACACCTTCGCCGCCCACCCCAGATGCAACTCCAGCAACTGGCCGACATTCATACGGCTGGGCACGCCCAACGGATTCAGCAGCAAATCGACCGGCGTACCGTCTTCCATAAAGGGCATATCTTCCTCAGGCACGATGCGGGCAATGACCCCCTTATTTCCGTGACGACCCGCCATCTTGTCTCCCACGGAAAGTTGCCGCTTGTTCGCCACCCAGACCTTCACCATTTCCAGCACCCCAGAAGGAAGCTCATCACCCCGCGACATGTGCGCCACCTTCCGCTCTCGCTCCGTATCCAATGCCTTGATCCGGGGCCAGAACTGACCGTAAACCACCAGGGCCTTCTCTCGGATTTCCTTGCTGCCCTTGATCCACTTCTCCGAAAAATGTTCGATCTGCTCGACGATAACTTCGGGAATATCCGAGGCCCCCACCTTCTGACGGGTGCTCGGATCCACCATGTCGGTGCCCGTGATCTCTTTGATCTGCTCCACCAGTTTACGGAAAAGCACCACCTGCTTTTCGTTCATCTCGTTCTCATACTCAATGATGTCCTGATCGAGCTTTTTCTTCTGCTCGTCAGAAAGATGCATGCGACGACTGAACTTCCTTGCTCCAATCACGATCCCCGAACTCCCCGAGGGCATTTCCAGAGAATCGTTCTTCACATCTTCACCCGCCCGACCGAAAATGGCGTGAAGCAATTTCTCTTCCGGCGTCAGTTCGCTCTTTGATTTAGGACTCACCTTCCCTACCAGAATATCGCCAGGCCCGACCCGCGCTCCCAACCGAATGACCCCGTCTTCATCCAAATTATTGAGCGCCTTCTCCGAAACATTGGGAATGTCCCGCGTGAACTCCTCCCGGCCCAGTTTGGTCTCCCGGACTTCCACACTGTAAGCATCAATATGAATGGAGGTAAAGGCATCGTCCTTCACCAGTCGCTCGGAAATAACGATCGCGTCCTCGAAGTTGTATCCGTCGAAGGTGCTGAAGGCGACCAGGACATTTTTTCCGATCGCCATTTCCCCCTGCTTCGTCGACGCTCCATCCGCAATGACCTGACCGGCCTTCACCTGCTCACCCATTTTAACGATGGGCTTCTGATTCTGACAAGTCCGTTCGTTCAGCCCCTTGAATTTTCGCAGCTCATATTCATCGGCATTGTCAATCACAATCCGCCGGGCATCCACATGCGTAATCTCCCCGCCCCGCTTCGCATTCACCAGCATGCCGGAGTATTGCCCTGTAATTTTCTCCATACCTGTCCCCACCAGGGGTGGTGTCACTTTAATCAGAGGAACCGCCTGACGCTGCATGTTCGATCCCATCAGTGCCCGATTCGCATCGTCATGCTCGAGGAAGGGAATCAGCGAAGCCGACACCCCCACAATCTGTTTTGGAGAAATGTCCACAAATTGCACCTCTGTGGCGTCAACCTGAGCCAGATCGCCATTCACCCTCGCCAGCACCTGACCCGAATTGATTTCTCCATCCGTCAGCGTGTCCGTGGTCGCAAGAATGGCCTTCATCTCCTCATCCGCCCGTAGATAAACCACCTTACCCGTTGCTTTACCACCTTTGATTTCTCGATAAGGCGTCTTGATAAAACCATATTCATCAATTTTTGCATAGATTCCCAGAGACGCGATAAGACCGATGTTGGTCCCTTCTGGAGTCTCGATCGGGCAAATCCGCCCGTAGTGAGACACATGCACATCCCGAACCTCAAACCCCGCCCGCTTTCGGTTCAAACCACCCGGCCCGAGCGCAGACAGTCGCCGTTCGTGAACCAGCATCGACAGCGGATTCGTCTGATCCACCACCTGCGACAATTCGCTCCTCCCGAAGAAGAAATCGATGGCGCTGGAAACACTTTTCGAGTTCACCAGATCGGAAATCTTACTCAACTCATCCGGATCCTTGACACTCATCCGTTCCTGCACGGTCCGCCGCAACTTCAGGAACCCCTTCCGCATCTCTTCCACTGCCAGTTCATCCAGCGTACGCAGACGACGATTGCTCAGATGGTCGATATCGTCAATATAGGCCTTGTTTCGCTTCGCCCGAAGATCCAGCAAATACCGGATAACCTCCAGAAAATCCTCCGCCCGAATACGCATCAGGTCCTCGGAGACATCCATATCGAACTTGCGATTGATCCGGAATCGCCCCACCTTCCCCAGTCGGTAGCGGTTCTCATCGAAAAATTTCTCTTTGAATAACGCCCGCGCCTTGTCCACCTGAGGCGGATTCCCCGGACGCAAACGACCGTAAATACGCAACAGAGCTGCCTCATGCTCCGTCACCTCGGCCAGAAAATCCAGCCGCTCCGCCGCCAGGGTATTCAGCAACAGCGGATCACTGGGATTGACGATCGCCCGTACGGTTTCCCATCCCGAGGCCTGAATTTCCTCGATCGAAGAACCGATCTGCGCCCCGACCCGACACAGTTCCTCCCCCGTTTCTGTATTCAGGATCATTTCCGCCGAATAATGCTCCGGCCGCAGATCCTCCACCTTAACATTCTGCACATCGTAAAAAAGTTCCAGAATCTTTTCCGTCGACCCGTAGGGAGCATCCGTGGATTCCCCCTCCGGATCCCAGATCGCTCTTAAAAATGTAGTGGCGGCGATTTTCGTCGACTGGTCGATGCGCATCGCCAGCACATCCTTCTTCGTCACTTCCAATTCAATCCAGGACCCACGCTCCGGAATAATTCGCGCCGAGTGCAGCGGACGATCCGCAACCGATGAGGCAATGCTGAAATCCACGCCCGGCGAACGGTGCAACTGGCTCACAATCGCCCGCTCCGCCCCGTTCACAATGAATTCCCCACCCCCCAGCATCAGGGGAATCTCCCCCAGATAAATCTCTTCCTCCGGAATCTCCGCGACACCTTCCCGTACGAATCGCACCGCCACCCGGAAAGGCAGGCCATAGGTCAGGCGAAGTTCCCGGCATTCATCCGGCGTATACCTCGGCTCATCCACCTTATAATAGAGGTACTCCAACCGCATCGTCTTGTCGTAAGACTCAATGGGGAAAACCTCGTGAAGGAGGGACTCGATGCCGCTATGAGGATCGCGCTTGAGATAATGGGTGTCCCGTTGGACGAATCGCTCGTAAGAGATCCCTTGAACCTCTGTTAGCGAGGGAACAGGAACCGCATCGCCTCGTTTGGCGAAATCGCGTACTTTCAGGGTGGTCATGCCTTCATTTACCTCGTGTTGCCACACACCGACCGTGCCAAAGAAGAACCTCGTTTCGCATGGCCTTGTCGACGAATTGTAGATGTCCCAATATTACCGTGGATGCCGCCAAGCCGGGCATCGTACAACAACTTCTATGCCTTGGCAAGCGCAATTGGCAAAAAACTTCAATTTTTTTTAAGTTTTTTCCGAAACCTCAATAACCGGCTCTACAGAGTCATAACCGCCTTTTTACGGCCCGAAGAAGACATCCACGCCCGCATCAGGGCCAGATCTTCCCGCGTCGTGATCTTCCGATTCCCCGGCTCACCGGCCACCACATACACCGAAACCCCCAATCGCTCCACCAGAGAAGCATCATCTGTCGCCCCTTCCAAATCGCCAGATGCATGCGCCCGACGCAGAATCTCCGCCGTAAATACCTGTGGAGTCTGTATTTCCATCAGATTTTCCCGATCCACCGATTCGCATGTTTCCTGCGCCTCCACCACCGCCCGACCCGCATCCCCCAATATAGAATCCGCCCTCGCATCATCTCCCGTCGGCGCAATAGCCGTAGGCGTCCCCCTCACCCGCTTCACCGTGCTCATAATCGGCAACCCCGGAACCACCGCCGACAGCGTATTTGCCGCCTCAAACAACCGGGTCAGTAATTCATCTGAAATCCCCGGCCGCGCCCCATCGTGAACCGCGATATGAGTCATCTCGTCCGGCACTTCCTCCAATGCCTTCCGAACCGTCTCCTCCCGGGATTCCTTCCCCCCCGCCACGATCTTCGCTCCATGAAATCCCATCACCGGCCCAAAACGGGATTGAAACTCTTCAAATCGAGCCCCCGCCTCTTTGGGCGGTCCAGCCACAATGATGCACGCCACCTCTTCCCGTTTCGCAAACGATTCCACCGTCCGCACCAACACCGGCCTCCCTCCCAGATCCTGTGATAATTTGTCCCCATCGCCAAATCGAGTGCTCGCCCCGGCGGCAGGAATAATGACAGCCATACGCATAATCGTAAATCTCACTGCTGGGAAACAATGAGAGTGTACCCCATTTGATCCATGAAAGACACCGAAATCAATGCCCCATCACGCCGCCAGATTCACCACTTTCGTAATCTCCGAAAGCGGCTTGATGGCTCCTCCCCCGTCCCGATACACCAGGTTCCGCGTCCGATCCCACCCGATTTTGATCGGCCCCTTCACCGTTTCCCGGAATTGCAACTCCCGATCCACGAACCTCAGATTCACCCGGGCATACACCATCTCCCCAATATAGGCATTAACCGTGCTGACCGCATTGATTGCCTTCTCGAGTCGCTTCCGCGCCGGTTCGATATCCTTCAATCGACTCCCCAAATCGGCGATGGTCTCCTTAAGGTGCCCCATCTCCTCCTTTTCATGTGGTTCCGGCCAATCCTTTTGCCCCAGCGTTGATAACTTCTTTTCCGCCTGTTTCAGAGATCGACTGACCTCCTTCTCCATCCGATTGAGTTTCATCAACTGAACCCCGATCAGCGGTGCCACCCCCAGTGTAATCGTGGTCGGGGCATACGCCTCCGATCCCAGCACCCCAACATTCAACGAACCCGTAACAATCGTGTCTCCCCCCACAATCGCCGCATGATCCGCAATCAGGTTTCCCCCCACGATCAAATCGCTATCCACAATCTCCTTCCGTACCACCAGATCGCCCCGAATTCGACCCCGCACCAAATTGAGAAACCCGATATCCGCGTCGCGCTCCACCACAATCTGGCCCTTCTCCCGAGCCGCCATTCCCCGTCGCAGAACCAGATCCCCCCCCGTCACCAGAGTCGCCCCCTCCACCAAGCCCTGTACCGTCACATTCCCCGTCGCCCGCACCGCAAACAAATCCCGCACCGCATCCTGCACCATCACATCCCCGTCAAAATCAATATTCCCGGTATTAAAATCCACACACCCCGGCACCTCCAGCAACCGCGAAATACGCAGCGTGTCATCCCGAAGAATAAGCACCCCATCGATCCCCGCCATGATGCGCCCCTGAGCATCCGCCTTGATCCCATCCTTGAATTCAATCGCCAACTTTTTCCCGGGAATCGCCGAGATCACCCCCCCCGTCACATCCATCCCATCTTCCCCTGCCTCTGGCTCCACGATATCCCCCAGGTGATCTCCCGCCTTTACATTAATAAATGCGTGCTGATTGTAGAAATCCACCGCCTCCTTACCCTCGGAACCCGTCGTCTCATCAACAAGCGCCGGGTTGCAACCCTCATTCCATTCAATGCCCCCATCCCGACCGTGAACCACCGGCTTGGCTCGAATAAAAATTTCATCGATCGCCCGCGGCTTCTCCATAAAATCCTGAGCGATCTCCCCCAGACGCTGCTCCGCCTCCGCCGTGAGACTCACCTCCTGCTCCCGCGCATATTGCATCAACAGCGATGTGTTCAGAGTATCCGGATCGCACCCCTCGGCAATGAGTACGCGCGCCGATTCCCGCTCGGAATCCACCCGGACTTGAATGACGGATTGCTCCGGACTTATGCTCATAGGAATCCGCTTCTCAAACCATCATCCCGCGACCCTGCCGTCGAGAACCCCTTGAAAGAGAAAGTCTATGCGGCCTTCGCCTTCTCGATCGTCTCCGATACCCGTTGCGAAAGCGTATCCGGAGTAAAGGGCTTCACAATATAGTTATTCACTCCGGCCTTGATCGCTTCGATCACCCGCGCCTTCTCCGCCTCCGTCGTCACCATGATAATCGGCGTCTTCCCCCCCTGCTGCCGGTAAGTTTTCACAAAAGTAATGCCGTCCATCACCGGCATGTTCCAGTCCACCAGCAATAACTCCGGATTGAACGCCGCCACCTTGCTCAGCGCATCCTGCCCATCGCACGCCTCTTCTATCTCAAAAAACCCCAGAGAAGAAAGGATGTTCTTCTGAATGTTCCGCATCGTCTTGGAATCGTCAACAAGCATAATTCGCATAATCTGGTTCTCCGTTACAAACTGTCAAAAGGCAATACAGAAAATCAATTGGTTCAGGAAGATGCCACTGCACTCGTAGCGGTATCACTGGAGGCAGGCAGACACGATCGCTTGATGCTGACTTCAACCTCAAAACGACCACTCTCACAGGAAAAGGGAATCGCAATACACATGCTGTCCTTGGGAGACTGCACAATGTGACCCGAGCCGATAACAATGGATGGACACCCGATGCTGACCGACTTCCCCTCGAACTTCGCCTTCGCCCCCCCCGAAATCATGTTCACCAACTCCCCGATCGCGTCGCTGAAATCTTCACTGTCCGGTGCCATCTCCATACCCACGAATTTCGCCACCATCTTCACCGCCGAATCCATCGGAAACCCCAGGACCACTGAACCAATGACATCCCCAGACATGCTGATGATCCCCGAAACATCGTGGTTCGCCGAAGGAATACTGGCCCGCATCTCCGGCTTGCCGAATTCAGTTTTCATCTGCAGCATGGTGTCGAGCACGCTTCGCGTAGAGTCGATGAAAGGCGTGATATATTCAGCAATCATGGGTGTATTGTCCTTTTTCCATCAAGATTTTAATGACTCAAATGGAGTCCGCATGAACCATCCATGCAGCATTCTCCGTCATCCACAGCCAACAATCCAACATGTTGATATCGTCAAACTCTCCCCTCAACTTCACCCCTCTCTACCCCGGTTCGATGGACCCCCACCCCCTCGATGTGTCCCGTCACCACCCCCTTTCCCCTCCACTCCACCAACGCTCATCCGATAACCACACGACAACAAAAAATAGAACCTCCATCTCCCCTGTGCCCCTCCTATGGCAAACCCTCCCTACCCCCCCACTTTACCGATGACTAACAATTGCACACTCGTCTTCGTTGAATACAACCGAAGCGAACCCTTTAATAATCCTCGATGTTGCGGATCCGGTGTAATCTTCATCTTGCACACAAAATCGTCACCCTTCGGTGTAATCGATACCAATTCCGCCGTGAACTGTGGCGACTCCGAGCGAACCGTAACAAACTGATCATTCCGTTCCGCATTCCGAAACCATTTGATTGTTGTTTCAATCTCCACCGACTCACCCGGCTCATGCAGCCCCATCAAAATACGACGATCCGCAAAAAACCAATCCTGTCCCGCCACCCGCAACACCGGCCTCGTACAGGTGTTATGCCGCACTTGCATGTCGAAAACAGGACATTCCGGATGATCCGTCTCGATCACCCACCACGACGGCATTCGTTCACCCACCGCATTGAGGCAGGTTTGCGGATTATATTCTGACAAATCCCACGACAGCCGATACCGATTCCGAGGCCCCTCGATCGCAGGATTGTAATCCAGATAAGTCGGCGGTCGTCCATCCACCGCCAAGATCGTAAACGGCCGCCCATCCAATGAATACACGGCATACTCACCATGAGTCACCGATTCAAAATCTCCCACTGTTGGACGAGCAATCGTCGTATCAACCCCCGCCTTCAGCCGATTCGCCTTAAGAAAGGCCGGCTCCGCCCGGACCGGCAGCGTGACCGTGGCCAGTAACTTGATCTCCGCAACCTCTTCGTACCCCTCAATCAGAACCCGTACCGCCGCATTCTTAAGTCCCAGTCGACCACCCGAATCAAAATCTGCCACCAGTGGAATGCTTTCCCCCGCCGGAATCACCTGATTCGCCAGATTCACGCTCGTACAGGTACAACTCGCCCGACTCGCCACCACCCGCAGCGGTCGATCCGTGGGATTACGAACCGCCACCTCAATTCGACGAATCTCATTCGGCCCCACCATTCCCACATCCATTACCGGAGGATCGAACACAATTGGCGGCAACCCTGCCACCTCTGCCACCCCGGTCCCTGCAACCGGCGCCGCAGGAGTCGCAGAAACCACTGATCCAACACCCCCCGTCGCTGTCACCACCGCTGCAGTTGCTTCCCCCGCCGTATCCGAAACCTGCTCAACATCGGTTGGCGTCGATTCTTTTTTGCACCCCGTTCCAGAACCCAGAACCAGTAGCATCACAATTCCCAAAAACCCGATCCCAAAACCAGAACCGAATCCACACCGACCAAAACGCTCGAATCTATTGTGAAACATCAAAAACTCCTGTGCCATAACGCAACTATAGATCATCCAGGCAAAATGAGCCATCACCCCCCCCGCAACTGACGGCTCAAAACCCCAACGCCCACCTCCTCCTCCATATTTCACTCACCTTCGCCCGGCAAACCCATTAAAAAGACCACTCCTCTCCATCCGCCCCTCCCAAACTTGTCTATCATGCCCCAAACCACCAAAGCCGAAGTGGCGGAATTGGCAGACGCGCCGGATTCAAAATCCGGTGTCCATTAGGACATGTGGGTTCGAGTCCCACCTTCGGTATTCGAATTTTTCTTTGCTGCATCGCAGTAATTGAATCTATTGTGGCGGTTTTATTGAATACGGAACAAGCAACCGAAACAGAATTATCCTTTCTCAATCAGGATCAGGTCGAGCGGCAAACCATTTGTAGAGAGCAGGAAGGACGAGGAGGGTGAGGAGGGTGGAGGTGATGAGGCCCCCGACGACGACGGTGGCAAGGGGGCGTTGCACTTCGCTGCCCGTTCCCGAAGCGAAGAGGAGGGGGATGAGGCCGAGGGCGGTGGTTACGGCGGTCATGAGGACAGGCCTTACTCGGAGGCAGGCCCCTCTGATGGAGGCCTCGTCGAGGGGGATGCCATCGCGAACGAGTTGGTTCATATAGGTGATGAGCACCATGCCGTTTTCCAGGGCGATGCCGAAGAGGGCGATGAAGCCGACGGAGGCGGGGACGGACAGATTCTGCCCGCTGAGCCAGAGGCCAACCACGCCACCAACGAGGGCAAGCGGGATGTTGAAGAGGATGAGCAGTGAATTCTTCATCGAGGCAAAACTGGCGTAAAGAAGGATGAAGATGAGGAGCAGGGTGACCGGAATGACAATGGCGAGTCGGGCGTTGGCATGCTGTTGCAGTTTGAATTGCCCTCCCCAGGTGACGAGATAACCGGGAGGGAGATTGGTTTGATCCCGAATGGCCTGCTGTGCCTCCTGAACGAATGACCCAATATCACGGTTGTTGACATTGCACTGAATGGTGATGAAACGCTGGCTTTTTTCCCGGGTGATCTGACGGGGGCCAACGATGGTGGTGATGGAGGCGAGATCGGCGAGGGGGATGCGCTCCCCTTGCGGGCCGGGGATGAGCAATCTGGCAATCTGTTCCGGAGTGGAGCGGGCTTTCGAGGGATAGCGAACGATGATTTCGAAGCGGCGAATGCCTTCAAAGATTTCTCCTGCACTGTGTCCTCCGACCGCGGCGGACAGAGTTTCCTGAACTTCGCGCACATTGACCCCATAGCGGGCGATGGCCTCTCGATTGACCTGCACCACAAGTTGGGGCGCACCACTGACTTGATCTACCTGGACATCCGCGGCCCCCCGGACCGTCCTCACTACGGCGGCCACCTTCTCGGCTTCACTCTTGAGCGTGTCGAGATCCTCGCCGAAGAGTTTGATCGCCAGTTCGGCCCTGACACCTTCGAGAAGTTCATCAATGGACATCTCAATGGGTTGGGTAAAGTTAACGAGAATGCCCGGAGGATTTCCGATGGCATCACGGAGTTGATCTTCGACCCACTCCTGATCGCGAGGATGCCGCCATTCGGTGGGGTGGGTCAACAAGACAAACATCTCGGCGCTGTTAACGGGGTCGGCATGTGCTCCAACTTCACCCCGGCCGACGCGAGTGGTGACTCCGGTGACTTCGGGCACGGTGAGGATACGGCGTTCCACCCGCAACGCGTTGATCTTTGAATCTTCGAGGGAAATGGAGGGGGCCATCGTCAGGCGGACCACGATGGTGCCTTCGTTGAGTTTGGGTGTAAATTCCGAACCCAGTCTGGGAAAAATGAGGATGCCGATGAAGAGCATGAGGGCGGCGAGCGTGACGGCGGCCCAGCGCATTTGAACAAAGAAACCCACAAGGGGCTTGTAAGGCACGAGCAGAAGACGCACGATGAATGGTTCCTGGCCGGAAAGGGCGGAACGGGACTTCTTTTTGCGGCGCATCAGCATATCGATCAGGATCGGGGCTGCTGTGAGAGCAAAAACCAGCGAGCCGGCCATCGCCATGGAAACGGTGGAAGCAAGGGGACGAAAAGTCTTCCCTTCCACCCCCTGAAGCGTGAAGAGCGGAAGGAATACAATCACAATGATCGCGATGGCAAAGGCAACCGGACGACCCACTTCTCGGCACGACTGCACGACAATCCTGTGCTGGGGCTCAGAACCATCAGATTCATTAAGCAGGCGATCCGTGTTTTCCACCATGACGATGGTGCCATCGACGATCATGCCGATCGCGATAGCCAGCCCACCGAGCGACATTAGATTTGCCGAGAGATCGAACCACCCCATCCCCAGCGTGGCGATCAACACCGAAAACGGCACGGCGAGGGCGACGATGAGACTCGGTCGAATTCCCCCCATGAAGAGCAGAAGCACCAGGACAACCAATCCGATCCCCTGAATCAGGGCAGTGCGAACGGTGCCCACAGCGGCGTCAACCAGTTCCTTCTGTTGGTAGTAGGGGACGATGCGCACGCCTTCGGGCAGCAAGTCGTTGATCTCGACGACCCGCTGCTCCACCGCTTCGATCACGGTTGAGGAATTTGTGCCGAACAGTTTGATGACCATACCCGCCACGACTTCTCCTTCTCCGTTGCGTGTTTGCAGGCCCCGTCGAATTGCTCCACCAATGGTGACATTCGCCAGTTCACGCAGGTAGATCGGGCGGGCATCCACGGTTTTGATGACGATTGACTCCAAATCGTGAATCGAGGTCGCCAACCCAACGCCACGGACGACAAACTGCTCGGCATTCTGCTCGATGAACTGCGCCCCGACATTGAGGTTATTCGCTTCGACCCGCTCGATCACCTCGGCCAGCGTTACATCGTAACGCAACAAGGCATCCGGTTCGATAATGACCTGATACTGCTTTTCGTGACCCCCGATCCCGAGAACTTCGGTGACGCCCGGCACGGTTTGCAGGTTGAACTTGACGATCCAGTCCTGAATGGTGCGGAGTTCTTCGAGGGAGTAATCGCCGGTGGTATCTTCCAGATAGTAGAAAAGCACCAGTCCCATGCCCGTCGCAATCGGTCCCATCTCCGGCTCGCCGAATCCCGAGGGAATCTGATCCCGCGCCTCCTGCAGCCGCTCCCCGATCAACTGACGGCAGAAGTAGATATCCAATCCTTCCTCAAAATAGATGTTGACCACCGACAGGCCGAAGTTTGAGACGGAGCGGATGTTCTCGATGCCCGGCAGGCCGTTCATCGATACCTCGATGGGGAATGTAACGAACTTTTCAACTTCTTCGGGAGCGAGTCCTTCGGTGATGGTGAACACCTGCACGAGATTGGGCGAGACATCCGGGAATGCATCAACCGGGAGTTGGCGATATGAAAACCAGCCGGAAGCCATGGCCAGCATTCCCAGAATGAGTACGAGAAGCCGGTTACGGACACTGAATTCTATTATGTGGTCGATCATTTATTGATTCCTTGCTCAATGAGCGTGTCCTGCGTGTTCAAGTGCTCCCTTGTTCAGTTGGGCTTTAAGGGCCAGCCCACCCGAAATGACATAGCGATCACCGGGGTTGAGTCCCGAAAGAATCTCGGCGGAGTCGTCATCCATGCGCCCAATCCGAACTTTTCGTGGTTCGATTCCATCCTCGTCTTCTACGAAAAGAAAAGTCTGCTGGTCAATTTCCTGCAGGGCCGATCGAGGCACCATGATGGCCACCGAATGTTCGGAAATAATCAACTCTCCTCGAATAAACATGCCGGGTCGCCAGGCGCCATCAGCATTGTCCAGTTCCACCCGAGCCGTTGTGGTTCTGGTCTGCTCATCCAGGATCGGATTGATGTATTCGATAATGGCTTCCGCCTGAGCGAGATTGTGGGCTCCGAGCACCCCTACTTTCTGACCTTTGCGAATATTGGCGAGATCCCGCTGATAAAGCGTGAGGTGTCCCCATACTGAGGAGAGATCAGAAATAACAAATATCTGTTCCCCGGCCTCGATGCTCTCTCCTCGAACCAGGTGTCGCTCGATGATCAGACCACCGAGAGGCGCCCGGATTTCATACCGGGCAAGTTCGAGGTCGGACTCACTTTCAACACCCTTCACATCTTCTTCACTCAGTCCCAGGGCATGAAGCCGGCGTTCTGCCGCTTCCAGGGAAACATTGGCCACCAGATTCGTTCGTCTGGCCGCTTCCAGACCCCGTCGATTCGAAAAAGCCAAGTCATCACGCACGGCCTGGAATCCAGCGACCGCCTTTTTATAAGCGCTTTCCGCCAGAATGTATTCGGATTCACTCGATATACCCCGCTCGAATAAAGTCTTTTCTCGTTGGTAGATTGCCCGGGCCGCCCTTAATTCGGCATAGGTGGTGATGAGATCTCCTCGATTCACGCCTATATCAAGCCCACTGATCTCCTTGCGGAGCGTATCGACATCCGGATTCTCGGCGACGATTTCCAGAAGACGAATGGTATTACTATAAATGCTTTCCGCTCGGGCCAGATCGGTCACATCAAGAGCGGCCCGGGCTGATCGAGCCAGGTATTCGGCCTTGGATTCCGCAAGTTCCGGACTTTCCAGAATGGCCAACACTTCCCCCGCTTCGATGTGATCCCCGATGGTGTGAAGAATTTTACTCCCAATCCCACCAGCTCGTGACACCACATGGGCTACCCGGTCAGGATTGAGGGCGATCTCACCGGAGAGTGATGCCTTCCTTTTGAGTGATCCCGGTCCGGCAATTTTCAGGTGAATGCCGAATTCATCGAGTTCATGCTTGTCAAGCTGAATAACTCCATCGACTCCGCTTCCGGGATCATTGCCATGTTGATCTGCAGCGTGTCCATCGGATTCGGCTGGGTTGGGTTCCCCATGAGCGTGTTTGGCGGCATGGTCGTGACCGTCATCCTGTGTGTGCGTCTGGTCACATCCACAGAGTATGAACACAATTGAAACCCCCAGAAGAGAGTGGCGGAGAAAGTTTGTCATTGAGTGTTTCCTTGAGATTGGTCAGTAATGTTCAATGGTGCGCCGATCAGGCGTTCGTTGGCGATTACGGCAAGGTGGTAGGAAGTCAGGGCATCCGTCAATTGGCGACGGGCTTCAAAAAGGGTGCGTTCAGCGTCGAGGAGACTCAGCGCCCCGATCTTTCCCTGACGAAATGCTTCTTCGGCTGCCTCGAATGCGATCTCGGCACTAGGCAGAATTTTATCCCGAGTTATTTGCACACTTAAGAGCGCTGCATCGAGGAACTGAAACGCCTGCACCACCGCAGAATATATCTTTACCCGAGTGGATTCTTCGAGAGAATCACCTTGAAACACCCGCAGCCGCGCCGCCAGAATATCCCCCTGATTCCGGTCGAAAATTGGGAGTGGCATTGATAATCCCGCGATGAAGGCGGTCTCATCAAATTCATTGAAGTGCCGCACGCCACCGGTGAGGGTGAGGTCGGGGATGCGCTGAGCCAGGGCGAGTTCGACCTCCGCCTGCCTTCGCGCCGCTTCTGCCGTCCATCGGGCGAGTTCAGGATTCTGTTCGACCCGAGTGAGCAGCGAATCGAGTTCCGGCAGAGATTCCGTAGAATCGAAATCTCCAGTGAGAGAATCAAACTGGGGATCAATACTGCCCCAGTTTGAGCACAGACGATATCGGGAGGCCGTCACCGTTCGCATTGCCCGCTCGTGCTCTAACTCCGCCCGGGCGTACTCGACCCGCGCTTTAGTTCGCTCCACTGGTGAGATTTTCCCTGCATCCACCCGTTCCCCCACCGCATCAAAGACCCTCTGGGCAAGTTCCCTGGTCTCATAGGCGATGCGAAGTTGTCGCTCCGCGGCAAGGAGACGCACGAAGTCCATAGCGGTTTTACTGAAAATATCGATGCGCCGAATCTCGTATTCCCATCCCGCGAGGTGAGCATTGGAGACGGCGAGGCGGTGTCGCTTGATGCGTTTCCCTCCCAGTTCGACGAGTTGACTCAGGACCAGCGTCGATTCGAGCGCGTCGAAATCATCCACCGGTCCGCTTCCTCCGAAGTTTTCCATCTCGATGCCGAGTTCAGGGTTTGGCAGCAAGCCGGCTTGCAATGCCTCGGCCTCGCGAGCCCGGACCTCATACCCCTCGGCAGCAAGGTCAGGGCTGCGCAGAAGTGCGGCAGCGAGCGCATCTCGCAGTGACAAGGATCCGGTCGGTTCTATAAAGGAGATATCGGATTGCACCGTGAGCGAGCCGGGAGGGAGATTTGCCTCCAATTCCTGCCCGAGCAGGCGCCGCTCGGGCCAGACCGCATCATCGAGCGGTCTCAGGGCACAACCAACAGAAGCACCAATACCTCCGATGATCAGTATCAGTATGAGAGATCGACAATATTTTCGTCCAGACATAGAAAGTCCTTATCAACACGACAGATACGCATCGTGCTCAAAGTTGGAAGAGCACAACGCCGCCGCTTCAAAGTGCGGCAATAAAACAGGGTTGTCGGAGTGAAATGAGGACTAGACCATCAGAACGACAGTCCGAATCCAACGCAGCGATTGATCCCTCTGTGGTGAGGGATGATCTGCACGGTTTCCCGGTTTCGCCGTTCGCCACGGTGTTTCGCAAAGTAGTCCGGCAATGAAAGCGAGCGATCCGGGGGGATCAGATGTGCCGATCCCTACATCTTCATCCCGGGGCAGGGGAGTCAAATCGAACGCAAGTGGAGTATCCTCACACGGACAAGCCACGCACCAGCAACCTCCGAAACACCCAGCATCATCGTGCTCGATGTCATTCGGGGC
>CAZLXE010000011.1:0-1073 GCA_964563005.1 uncultured Isosphaeraceae bacterium | reverse complement strand
GCCGCCGCCACCAATTCCTCCGCACTCTCAATCGTCTTATCCGCCGCCACCACCCGGTCCACCAACTCCCGCGCCGTGATCTTCGCCTCCCCCAACTGCGTCAAAACCAAAACCGCATCCCGCACCATTGTCGGCGTCTCCTTCAACTCACCTCCCGCCCCCGCAATACGGGCGTCTTCTTCCACAAACCTCGAAACCTTATCTGATAATTCCACCAGAATCGTCTCAGACATCTTCTTCCCGATCTCCGGCAGCGACCGCAGCAATTCCGCATCCTTCTCCAGAATCGCCCGCGCCACCGAACCAAATGGCAACTGCAACGCCCTGAGCGCCTTCCGCATCCCCAATCCCTTCACCGTCGTAAACAACTCAAAAAACGCCCGATCGCTCGCCGTCTGAAACCCAATCAACCGCGGCACAAAACTCGATCCCTGCCCCTGACCCTCCAGATAATGCAGTGTCTCAAACGAAACCTCCTCCCCCACCCGCCGCGACAACCCCATCCCATCCGCCGCCGGCACCCGAACCTCATAAGTAATCGCCCCACAACGCACCAGAACCCTCCCCCCCTCCACCAACACCAATTCACCATCCAATCGAGAAATCATCCCCCCATCATAACGCCCCCCCCGGAAGGTGGGTCGAGTGCCCCCTTGAAGGGACTCCGCAGCCACAATCTGCGTCGGGCTTCGCGGCGTGCCCAGTTCCAACGCTCATGGGGAATGGCACATGATCTGGAGAAGGCCAATAGAATACCGGTGCCGCAAAGCAGTTCCAGAATTCGAATCAATCGCCAGGAGCATTCCCATGCAACTCAACGCCAAGTCTTTCGCCCTCACCTGCGCTCTGGTCTGGGGTTTCGGCCTCTTCCTCATCACTTGGTGGATCATGGTGCTGGATGGGGCCACCGGCGAAATCACCATGATCGGCCGGGTCTATCGTGGCTACGCCATTTCTCCCCTCGGTTCCTTCATCGGCCTCGCCTGGGGATTCACCGATGGTCTCATCGGCGGCTTTGTCTTCGCCTGGCTCTACAACAAAATCAACGCTTCCTCTCTCGTGCAGCCCAAATC
>CAZLXE010000010.1:30115-34630 GCA_964563005.1 uncultured Isosphaeraceae bacterium | reverse complement strand
GTATGCCCCAGGTCAATATGCCCGAACTGCTCATACTGATACTTCAGATAATCCAACTTCCGTTTCGCCAGCGACTCCAGCGCCGTCTCTTTTCCCGGGGCCGATCCCCAGATAATCCTGCAGCCCCGGTCGCTCACCAGCGTCACCATCCCCGTCTCCATGAACCCCGCCAGATCAATCGCCGCCACCTGCCCCTGCTTAAGCCACGGCTTATCCCGAATCTGCTCCAGCACCAAAAGCCCCGCCGTCACATCCATCCCCTCCCACAACAATCCCGCCCGCATCGGCCGGGGAAAATGAGTGTTGGTGATCGCTATCAACTGATGCTTCGACCCCGCCGGAATCGTCAGCGGCAGCAACTTTCCCTTTCCATCCACCAGATGATCCCCCTCCCCATCCCGCACCACCGCAAAGGGCGAGGCAAAATCCGCCTCAATCGAAATGGCCTGTTCCCCCACCCGCCGCACCTGCCGCACCTGCTCAATCCAACCATCCTCCCGCAACGCCAGCCCGACTCGCTCCAGGTCTTCCTGAGCCAGCAGACCGCCCGACAATTCCCCCCGCGCGATCGCCTCCAGATGCCCCTGCAATTCTTCCGTTACCCATCCGGGCGCATGTATGAATCGCACTTCGATCTCTCCATTTCCGGCCGCCGCCGCATAAACCTCCAGTCGCGGCACCCCCAGAATCCACGCCCCGATGATCGCCAACCCTCCCCCAACCCATCCAACAATTCTGAACCATCCGCCTCCCCAATCTTCGCCGGCGATCACCGAAAGCCATCCACTTCCCGTTTTTTTGGCTTGTTTTTTTGCTTTTTTGGCCATTCTTTTGCCTGCTTTTCCGTGCTTTTTCGCTCTAAATCCACCATCGGCCGAACCCCTTACTTCCCTTGATGATGCCGTAACTCCCTATCCCGCTCAAACCCTTACGGCCCTCTCCAGCGCCGCTTCCACCAACCCCCCGCACAATTCAGGCATGGTCATTCCCGCCGCCCGAGCCGCCATCGGCAACAGCGAATGGCTCGTAAACCCCGGTATCGTATTGAGTTCCAGAAACCACGGCCCCCGTTCATCCACCATGAAATCCACCCGCGCCACATCCCGGCAGCCCAACTCTTCATACGCCCGTACCGCATACTCTGTACATAACTCACTTACCCCCGCCCCCAGTTCCGGCCGCAACATATAGTGCGTGTCCGAACGCACATACTTCGCCTCGTAGTCGTAAAACTCCGCTCCCGTTCGTATCTCCAGTAACGGCAACGCCTTACCCCCTACCACACTCACCGTAACTTCCCGACCCTCAATAAACTCCTCCACCAGATACCCCTCACCTATATTGCTATTTTTCAATATTTCTTGTAACTCACTGTCTGTACGACAGATATGAATACCCACACTCGACCCTTCCTCATTCGGCTTGAGCACTATGGGCAATTCCATCACATTCGATTTATCTGGGTTCAATAAATGAGCCGCCGGTGTCGGAACTCCTTTATCCGCAAGCACTTGCTTCGTCAATAACTTATCCATCGCCAACCCCGCCGCCTCAGATCCACTCCCCACAAATGGTCTTCCATCCTCTTCCAGAATCTTCTGCAATCCTCCCCCCTCGCCCCACGGCCCATGCAGCACCGGAAAAATTACCTCCCCCTCCATCTCACCTAACTCCTTTACTGTAATCCGGTTAATGACTTCCTCGATGACTGTAAATGTTCCCGATTCCCGCAACCCATTCGCCACCGCCTTTCCCGAATCCAAACTAACCGATCTCTCCGTATCCGGCCCTCCCATCAAAACCAGCACCTTTGTCATCATGTTTTGTCATCCATATCTCGTTGCCAGATAACAACTTCCGTCTCCAGTTCGATCCCGCAATGAGCAAAAACCCGCTCCCGAACCAGGTCCAGAAGTCGCCGCACATCCGTAGCCGTCGCCCCCGGGTGCACAGTTATGAAATTCGCATGCTGCTTGCTCACCGTCGCCCCCCCGATCGACTCCCCCTTTAACCCACTGTCATCAATCAGTTTACCCGCAGATACCCGCTCCTCTTTTGCCGGGTCGATCGGATTCCGAAATGCGCAACCCGCTGAGTGATCCGCCAGCGGCTGCGTGCTTTTCTTAAACTCAAAAATCTCCTTAACCCTTGTCCGCAAAGCAATTGGGTCACTTGGCTGCATCTCAAACACCGCGCTCAGAATAACCGGATCCGGAATATTCGTCTTCCGATACGAAAACCTCAGTTCCCTCTTATCATAACTCACTATCTCACCCGCACTTGTAAGGCAAGTCACCGATCGGATCGAGTCCCCGATACACCCATATTTCCCTCCCGCATTCATCCATATTGCCCCACCAATTGATGCCGGCACCCCCGCCAGATGCTCCAATCCCGCCAAACCCCGCTTCGTAGAATCCATCAGCGTCTTCGCTAAGTCCGCTCCTGCCATAACTTTAAGTGCATTCAATTCACCGGATGGATTGTACTTAAACTCCCGAAACCCCGCATCATCCAGTCGCACCACAATCCCATCCACCCCCTCATCCGCTACCAGCAGATTCGCCCCATTCCCCAACACTCGAATCGGTATTTCCGACCGTCTGCACCGCTTCATCAGCGATGATAAAGCATTGACTGTAAGCGGTTTAACCAGAAAGTCCGCCCGACCTCCGATGCCATACCAGGTCGTCGGCCCAATCGGCGCATCGGCAAAAACCTCCACCGCCAGATCGCCAAACAAACTTGATGGACTCGATAATTGACTCATAACCCTTCGCACTGGAGATACTTATGTCCCACCTGACCCACCGGCCCCGCTCCCATGATAACCAACATATCTCCTGCCCGGCAAAGGACTTTCAACTCATTTACCACTTCAGAAAACGAGTCAATATGCAGCGCATCAACCCCATTCTCCCTCAACTGAGCCACCAGATCCGCCGCTCCAATGTGTTGCTTTTCTTCTTCTTCATCCCGCACAAAATATATATGGGGAACAATCACAAGATCAGCATCAGCAAAGGATTGCGCAAATTGATCCAGCAACAATCGCGTGCGACTGTGTTGGTGCGGCTGAAAAACGCAGATCAGCCGCCGGGGCTTTTCCCGAGCGCGAAGTGCAGCAAGGGTCTTCACAATTTCCGTAGGATGATGACCATAATCATCGTACACCACGACACTTCCATCACCAACCGCCTGTTCCCCCAGTCGCTGCATCCGTCTTTCCAACCCCAGAAATCCATCCATCGCCCGCCCAATTCGATCCCACTCCGCCCCCAGAAGTGATGCCAGAATCACTGCCGCCGCGGCATTCAGAGCATTGTGCTCGCCGGGCATAACATTTTTCCATGAAGCAACTTGCGCTCCATCATGCCGGATGCAAATGTTCTGTAAGTCAGGATTAATCACCACCTGATAGTCGGCATCGGAACTGATTCCGAAGGTCGAACAGCGGCAGGTAAGTCCCGCCGTCACCTCCTGCTTATGCGCCCCATCGTGTGCGATCAACAGATGACCACCATCCTCCGCCGAGGGGATTCGCTGCGCAAATTCAGCAAAGGCAAGTACTACCGCATCAAGCGTGCCGTAGATATCAAGATGATCCGCCTCCAGATTATTGATAAGTGCAATCACTGGATGATGGTTATGAAACGAGCGATTGAACTCACACGCCTCCGCCACAAATATCCCTTTTCTCTTAACAGAACTGCGACTACTCCCGCCAATCTGGGGACAATTCGCCCCGATGATGAACGATGGATCCAATCCACATTCGAGAAGAATATGACATAACATTGCAGCAGTAGTGGACTTACCGTGCGTTCCCGCTATGGATATTCCGAGATATTCCCGCTGCACCTGCCCGACCATCTCGGCATAAGTGCGAATTTCAATCCCCCGAGATTCAACTTCCTGGATAATTTCACTCTGTGACGAAATGGCCGCAGAAACAATTATCAGATCAGATGATTCCGGAATCGAATCCGCATTCTGCTTATATCCCACAGGAATCCCGTCCCCAATCAGGGCTGATGTGACATCACTTGCGGTCGTGTCCGATCCGGAGCAGGATGCTCCAAGTGATTTCAACATGCGAGCGAGACCGTTCATGCCGCACCCGCCGATACCGATGAAATGGATGGAGCGGCCGCCAAAGTGCGTGGGAGAAAAATGATCGCAGGGCGAAGTATCGGCGGGCCGGGATGCAGTCAGGTGGGCCATGCGAGGATTCTATCGGCATCCTCAACAAAACTCCGGTAAACCTGGAATCGACGCTCCAAGCCAGATTATTGATCATCATATTCTCATCCGCATGGCTGCAATTCTGTCTTCACAGGATGCGGAATTTTCGGAATCTCATTCCTCGTTGATACGCTCTGTTTAAAGGACCTCCGCGGGAATCCAGGCCTCGAGTTCTTCGGGGATGAGTTCCCAGAATTGGCGGAGACGGTTGAGGGAGGCGTTGATGCGGTCGGACTTGAGGGGGCCGCGATAAACAAGGCAAACCCAACC
>CAZLXE010000010.1:0-30015 GCA_964563005.1 uncultured Isosphaeraceae bacterium | reverse complement strand
AATCATTCTGGAATCCTCCCACATGCTTGTCGATGATCCAGGAGACGCCGGGTTTTTCAAGGAGGAAGAGTTGCATTTCGGGGGAGAGGAGGGTGATAGCAAAGTCTTCATCGGCGGGGTTAACGACGATGCGGAAGGCGCGGTTGAAGTGGGGATTTTCGAGCTTGATACTCTTCCCCATGCCGAACCATTCCCGGATGCGAAAAAGGAAGTGGCGGCGGAGGATGCGAACTTCGGGCCAAGGGGGAGCGGGGGTGGCGTAAATGGTGTGGGAGACTGGGATAGTGGCCTGGCCGGTGTAGACCATGTAGACATGCTGGAAGATGGTGAGGGGGCGGCCGTCGAGGGAACCAGTGAGGAGTTTTTTGGTAGCACCATTGCGTCTGACAACATTGAGGTCGGCGAAGGGGCGATGGAAATTTTTGTCGGGTTTCTGGTGGATGCGGAGACCGAGCGCGGCTGCGGTGTCGGTCAGGGTGAGGCGTTTTCCGGATCCGCTCCGAGTGATTTTTACCACGACAAAGATGGAGAGGAGAAGACTGGGGAAAAAAATGAGGGCGAATAGATTCGCAGTTCGGAGCGACTGAGGTGAAGCCGTGCTGCCATTGAGCATATAGAGAACGACTCCTCCGATGAGGAAGGAAACGCTCAGGGTGAGGATGATGATTCGTTTCGTGCGTTGTTCCATCGTGATTCATGGTATCGGTGGGAAGGATGGTCTGTCATGTCCCGAAGGAGAGGGGATTCGACACTTATCGAGCCGTGGGGATTTTATGGGGAAGAGCTGTCGTTTGAAGGCAAGTGGGGATGACATCGGCGATTCTAAGGGGATGTCTTTTCATACTGGCTCGGTTTCATATGCGCGGTTCAAGGTGACGGGAACTCCTCCGACGGGGGTGGATCAGGCGTTTTTGGATACTCTGGAGGAGCATACACTTTCGGCTTCGAGAATCGGGGTGCCGGATGAGATCGAGAGCGGTTGGGTGGCGGGGAGGCATGTGTTTGATGAGCGATTTGCCGTGGAGGCGATCAGTTTTGGGGATCGGGTGGTATTGGGGATGCGGGTGGATACGAATCGTGTGCCGTCGGAGTTGAAACGGGCGTATCGGAGCATGGCGGAGGGAGAGTTGACGGAGGGAAGTGTGACGGGGTTTCTCAGTCGGCGGGAGAAGATGGTGGCGAAGGAGACGGCGGAAGAACGGTGCCGCAACGAGTTGGTGGAGGGGAAGCATCGGAAATCGAAATTGGTGCCGATTCTGTGGGATTTCAAGAGACAGACAATTCTTATGCCCGGATTCAGCGATGGGGTCGTGAAGGCACTGGGGGATTTGTTGCATAAGTCCTTTGACTGCGGAATTGAATCGTTGAGCGCGGGAGCGATGGCTTCGGCGTGGTGCACAAGAAAGGGATTGTCAAGGGAATATGAAGATGCGAAACCGTCGGCGTTTACGCCTCCGCCTTCGGCGGTGAGTGAGGATGGGGAGGGTATTCATACGCCGTTTGTCCCGTGGTCGAGGCAGGATCCCGAGCCAAAGGATTATCTGGGGAACGAGTTTCTGTTATGGTTGTGGCACGAATGCGAGCAGGGAACGGGGATGATTGAACTGGACTCGGGATCGGCGGGGGTGGTGATTGATCGAACGCTGGATATGGACTGTGCGTGGGATGCGACGGGCAAGATGACGATGCGGGGGGATCGAGTAACGCGGCAAGGGGAAGTGAAGCACGCCCGGAAGGTGGGGAAATGGCCTCGGAAGGCGGGGTTGGTGGTGGCTTCGAGTGAAACGGGGGGTGCTTCCGGGGGTGGTTGGGAGTTGACTTTTCAGGCGGATCGTTTTTTATTGACGAGTGTTAAATTGCCAAAGGCGGATGATGTGGAAACACCCCGGGATTTGATGGAGCATCGGGTGGAGTCGCTGATGGAATTGGATGAGATTATGGTGGAGATGTATTATCGGTTTCTGGAGTACCGGTTGGGTGGGCATTGGAGTCGGGTGCGACAGACGGTGGGGGCATGGATGCGGGGGAAGCATGATGAGGTGAAGGTTGCGGAGAATGAACCGGCGATGGTGGCGGCCCGTTAAAGGCACGATCCACTTTGCAGGGTGTGATTCTTGATGGTGGGGGAGGGTGTATCCATGCTGCACAATTCTGATTCGTGTTGGGAAAGGTGATTGGTCCGATAGTACGGAGGTCAGTCATTGATTTGTGAGGATGTTATCCAGTGGGGATTGTGAGGCCCGGAATCGCGTGGATCGGCGGGGTTGACACAAGTTGATCTTCCACTTTGACGATAATTCGGTCATGCCAGAATCACAATCGAATTCGGAAACCAAAGCACTCACTCCTCTGTTCAGCGATTTTTCCGAGGATAAGGACATGATGGAACTGGTTGACTTTTTTGTCACCGAGTTGCATGAACGGGTGAACAAAATAACCGACGCCTGGTCGAGTGGTGAGACGGAATCGCTGCGCTCACTGGCCCATCAATTGAAAGGGGCGGGAGGCGGGTATGGATTTCCGACGATTACAGAATCGGCCGCAACACTGGAAGCTGCCATTTTGTCCGGTGATGAAGAGCACACCGGACTGGAAGCAAAGGTGAACGGATTGCTTCTACTCTGTAAACGGGCCATTGCGGGAAGTCGTGGCAACTGACCCCATCATCGATCTCCGCGGGGGAAAAAGGACGGTCCATGATAAACGAGGCAGATGAAACGCCCCATCGCTTGTTGGTGATCGACGATGATCCATTGATTCATCGTCTCGTCCAGATTCACCTCAAACCCGACCCAATTTTGGTTCAATGTGTCTCGTCCGGGGAAGAGGGGTTGGAGGCGGTGCAGAATGATCATCCCAATGTCATTCTTCTGGATCAGCACATGCCAGGCATTAATGGCTCGCAGGTTCTCGACTGGCTGAATGAGCGATCTGAATTCGCCGACATCCCGGTGATCATGATCTCGAGCACGCACGACACCAGCGCCATTGTGCAGTGCTTTGATCTGGGGGCGATGGATTATGTTACGAAGCCATTCAATCCCCTGGAATTGCGAGCCCGGGTTCGTTCGGCGATCCGCATGGATTCACTGGTGAAAAAGCTTGCCGATCAGGCGCTGGTGGATCAACTGACCGGATTATGGAATCGGGCGTTTTTCGTGCAGCGGTTGGAGGAAGAGATAAAAGTTGCACAACGGAATCATACTCCGCTGTCTCTTATTTTCTGTGATTTGGATAAGTTCAAGAATCTGAACGACACACGAGGGCATCAATTCGGAGATTGGGTGCTGCAGAAATTCGGGGAGATCCTTTCCTCCGGCCGGGCCTCGGATATCGCCTGCCGCTATGGGGGAGAAGAGTTCGTCATCATCCTGCCTAATACGGACTGTCCGGAAGCGGAGTTGGTCGCGGAGCGATACCGAGAACGGATTCGGGCTGAGGTGTGGGATGAATACAGTTTCGAGAAGTTGATGGTGACGGCATCGTTCGGAGTAGCAGACCTGGATCTGATAAAAGAACCCACGATGGATGCTTTGATTTCGGCGGCGGATATGGCGCTGTATGAGGCCAAGGGAAGCGGTCGCGATCGGGTGGTGGCCGCTCACCTGATGGACGATTCGAACGCGCGCGAATCGGCCTGACCCCACGCTACAGGCAATTTCAAATTTTTTGAATCAGGCGGACCGGGAAATGACTTCTTCGGCCATGCGGTGGAGAAGGGTGCGGATATCCCCGGCGGGAAGCGTAGCCAGTTCCTGACGGGCACGATTGACTTCGGCTTCGGCCTTTTTGGTTGCCTGCTCGACGGCTCCGGATTCCTGCAATTGTCGACTGACGGCATAGGCATCACGGTGGGCAATGGCATCGAACAAGCGTTGGCGGTTACGGGGAGAGGCGGTGGTGAGAGCGTGGATAACGGGAAGGGTGAACTTGCCCTTTTCCAAGTCCTTGCCGAGTGATTTTCCCACGACCTGTTCATCGCCGACAAGATCGAGCAGATCATCACGGATTTGAAAGGCAATGCCGAGATGCTCGCCGAAACGGCGGAGGGAATCGGTGATGGAGGCGTCGGCTCCGCTGAGCATGCTGCCGAGTTCGCAACAGACGCCGATGAGGGATCCGGTTTTGCGGCGGACAATCTCGAAATAAGTCGCTTCATCCATACTGAGATTGTTGCGATGCCGGAGTTGGACGAGTTCGCCTTCGCAGAGGGTGTTCGTAACTTTGCCCAGGGCGAGGTTGATGGCGGGATCGCCGGCCAGGGAGCAGAGATGGAAGGCGTTGGAGATGAGATAGTCGCCGAGCATGACGGCGGTTTCATTGCCCCAGAGGTGGTTGACGGTGTCGCCCTGGCGGCGCACGGTGGCTTCATCGAGGATGTCGTCGTGGACGAGGGTGGCCATGTGGATCATTTCGACCACGGCAGCCAGGATTTCGTGCTTTTCGGAGAGGACGGCGTCTTTTTTCGCGGCAAGGCCAGAGACGAGGACGAGGGTGGGCCGGAGCATCTTGCCTCGGTAGTGCTCGACATGGAGACAGAGGGCGTTGACGGCGGAGAGTTCGGAGGCGAGTTGGCGTTCAAAGATGGCGGTGACGCGGTGGAGGCGATCTTCGAGCAGGGAAGCGAGTTCGCGCTGGAGGGGGTCGATTTCGAGGAGTCCGGAGGGCATGGGGAGTATGATAGCAGCCCAGAGAGAGAGGAATGCCGAGGTTATTTTTCGGCGACGAGGTAGGCAACCCAGCCCTCGCAGGCCTCGCCTCGGGTGGAGATGGTCCATTCGCCATCGCCTTCTTCGGTTTCCTCATCGGTGCCTTCCCAGTAGGTTGTGACTTTGCGGAATCCCGCTTCTTCGAGGAGTTCGCGGATTTCGGGGAGGGTCCAAAGGCGCCATTCGTAGGTGAAGGCGTGGTTCATTCGCGTGCCGTCGGGGAAGACGAAGTGGATGTGGTTGATGACATCGCCGTTTATGGGGTTGTAGTGGGATTGGTCCCAGACATAGGTGAAGCCGTCCATGTCGCGTTCTTCTTCCATTTCGAGGAAGGAGTCACTGCCGCCGTAGGCGTCGAGGAGGAGCATGCCGCCTGATTTGAGGGCGCGGTGGGCGGCTTTGAAGTATTTTTTGAGGGAGGGGCGGGTTTTGAAGATGTAGTAGGAGAAGTTCATGGCGAGGACGCAATCGACGGGATCGGTCTTCGCGGTGAGGACATCGCCTTTGATGAGGGTGAGCCGCTTCTGTTGGGCGGGAGTGGTGCGGTCATCCATAATCGCCCGACCCCAGTCGAGGACGGATTCATCGAGATCGACGCCGATGGCGGTGTGATCTTTGTTCCGGCGGACCCATTCCATGCACGCGGCGGCGGTGCCGCAGAAATCTTCGCGGATGGAAAGGGGTTTGCGGCCCTTGAGTTCTTTCCAGACCTGATCGACGAGATCCATGTCGGCCTCGGGTTCCTGGACGGACTTTTCGTAGAGTTCGTGACGATCGGCGGTGGCGGCGGTGCGCCAGCCCTTCTTCTTCGGGGTGGACTTCTTTTTCTTCTTGCGGCTTTGGCGGGGGTGGGACATAGGGGGGGGAGTGTAGCGACAGAAGGTTGGCTTTGCCCGCCAACGGTTTGGTTAGGAATTTTATTCAATGTGCGTGGCCGTAGCCCACCCTACGGGCCTCGTCAGGATGAATCCTGCCCTACTCGATTGGCTTGAGGGTCATGGGGTCGCGGAGGGGGAGGTGGGTGACATCTCCCTGGTGGAATTCGCTCATGGTGGCGCGGCCTTCGAGGTCGCCGGGGTAGATTTCGTCCCAATTGCCGACGATGAAGATGGCGAGTTGGTCGGGATTGAGATGCTTTTGGGCCACATTCTGGATGGATTGAGCGGTAACAGATTTCACCCGATCCCGGTAGGTGACCCAGTAATCCGGGGATCGGTTGGTGATTTCATCGCTGACGAACACGCTGAGCATGCCGGGTTTGGATTCGAAGGTACGGGGGAAGGTTTCGATGAAGGAATTTTTGGCAGTTTCCAGTTCTTCCTCGGAGACGGGCTCATTGCGAATGCGGTCGATCTCTTCGTAGATGATTTTGCAGGCGAGGGCGACGGTGCGATTTTTGGAATCAAATGCGGCAGCGATGGCTCCGGGATAATGCACGCCGGGGCGGAACCGCGAGCCGGCGGAATAGGCCAATCCTTCATCGCTGCGGACGCGGTTGGTGATGCGACTGGTGAAACCCCCGCCGCCGAGGATGTTGTTCATGACGAGCATGGGGAAGAAGTCGGGATCATCGCGCTGCAGGGATCGCATACCGATGCGTACCTTGCCCTGGGGGATGTCTTTTTCGAGGTGATAGACACCGGGCGTGATTTTATGAGTGGGGGCGGGGATGGCAGGGGCAGTTTCACCCACGGGCCAGTCGGCACAGGTTTGCTCGAGCATTTTGAGCATGGCTTGGGGATCGAAATCTCCGGTGACGGCGATAGTGAGATTGCCGGGGTGGAAGATGCGACGATGCATGGCGCTGAGATCTTCGCGGGTGATGGATTGCACCATGGCTGCCGTGGCTTGCCGGGCCTCAAAATGGTCTCGGCCATACATGAAGGCGGACCATTCCCGGCGAAGAATGGAGGAAGCGTCGTCATTGCGGCGTTTCATTCGTTCGATGGTCTGATCGCGGACGAGGTCGAGGCGATCCTGCTGGAAGCCGGGATGGCGGACGAGATCCATGAAACGGGCGAAGGATTCTTCGAAATTTGAAGCGAGGGAATTGAGGGAGGCGGAAGAAGTGGTGCCGCCGCAACCAATGGAGACATTTGCCGCAAGGAAGTCGAGGGCTTCATCCATTTCCTCGGCAGACATGGTTTCGGAACCGCCCTGACGCATGAGAGCACCGGTCAGTACGGCCAGGCCGATCTGTTCCGGAGATTCCAGATATTGCCCGCCCTGAAAAGTGAGGGCGAGGTTGATGAGAGGGAACTCGTGACTGGGGGCGAGATAGACCGAGACACCATTGGGAAGGGTGTGGTGGTAGTCTGCCGCGAGGGGAGGATCGAATTGCAGGGGGGCGAATTCGATTTGTTCCGGCCGGGGAGGGATTGCGGCGGCGGAGGTGGTCAGGGGGGCGAGAAGGAGAATCGGGATAAGAAAAAGTGATTTGGACATGGAATTATTCCGGGGGAGGCGATCGATTTCAGATCAGTTGTTTTTTTCGAGTTCTTCAATGCGCTGCTGAACTTTTTTGATGATGTAGGCGAGGGCGGGTTTGAATTCATCCGGAACCTGCTCGGCCTGCTGCTGCATCATGCCGAGGGCCTGACGCAAGTCATCGGGGTTTTCCTGGGTTTCGAGTCGCTTGAGCATCATTTCGACCTGCTGGCGGGCCTGGGGTTCCAGGGCGGCGAGTTCGGGATCGATTTCTTCAGACGATGATCCTTCTTTTCGGGTGTAGGTTGCCACGGATCGATTTTCCTTTGCAAAGTAGGTGTTGGCGACACGGCGAATATCTTCCGCCGTCACTTGGGATAATTGTCGGGGACCATCGTTGATGTATTCCCATCCGCCGAGAGCTTCGTAGTATCCCAGTTGGAGGAGGATGAAAAAATTGCTCTGCAAAGCGCGGTAGGCATCGGCGGCGGCCTGATTTTTTACTTTCTGGAGTTCGTGTTCAGGAACGAGATCCTGCTGAAGACGGTCGAGTTCTGCATACCAGGCCTGCTCGACCTGCTGGGGCGTGGTCTCCCCCCGCGACTCGCCGGAGAAGGTGAAGAAACTGGCATACTTTGCGGGGCCACCGAACTGGAAGGCGGAGGCGTTGGCGCTGGTGGCCACGGAATTCTCTTCGATGAGAGATTTGTAGAGTCGTCCAGTTCGGCCATTGAGTACGGAGGCCATCATTTGAAGGGCGAAACTGTCTTTATGGTTGAAGGGAACGGTGTGATAGCGTACTTCGACCTGGGGGGTGCAATCGCATTCCGCGTTCATTCGCTTCTCGGCAAGTTGCTTCATTTCCATGGTGACCACGGGGGGAGCGGGTTTGCTGCCGGCAGGGATGCGATTGAAATAACTTTCGATAACGGGTTTGATCTCGGCGGGGTTGAAATCGCCTACGATCACGCCGACCAGGTTGGAGGGCTGGTAGTAGAGGGCGTAATAGCGTTTGGCTTCTTCCATGGTGTAACTGTTGAGGTCGCTGGTCCAGCCGATGACGGGCCATGAATAGGGGGAGGATTCCCAGAACATAGCGTCGAACTGTTCCTGAAAGACTCCAGTGGGGGTGGACTCGGTGCGGAGGCGGCGTTCTTCGTGGACGACATCGCGCTCGGAATAGAATTCCCGGAAGACTGAGTTCATGAGGCGATCGGACTCCATCCACGCCCACAACTCGAATTTGTTGCTGGGGACATTGATGAAGAAGAAAGTGACATCGTTGGTGGTGAAGGCGTTCATGCCCGAGCCACCCGCTTTGGTGTAGATGGAGTCGAATTCGTTTTTCACGATGACGGTTTTGTGGTCGTCGATGAGGGTTTTAAGTTCGGACTGGAGGGCGCGGAGTTCCGGGGTGTCGTTGGCGGGATCCCAGGGATCGTCGATCTCCCCTCGCTTGGCCCGCTCGTACTGCTCAGTCCAGATTTTGTGGTGAATTTGATTTTTGATGGCTTCCTGTTGGGCCGTGAATTCGGCATCGCGCTCGGGGTCATTGGTGCCGATGGTATTCGTGCCTTTGAACATCATGTGTTCGAAGAAGTGACTGATGCCGGTGATGCCCGGCCGCTCGTTGACGCTGCCGACCTGAGCCAGCCAGCCCGCGGCGATGTTGAGGGGCTGATCGGATCGGGGAAGGAGGAGGAATTTCATGCCATTGTCAAGCACGAATTCCTCCACGACGACCTGTTGAGCCAGGGCCGGGGTGGAGCAGAGGGTGATGAGGAGGGATAGAAGACCAAGTCGACGCATGGGGAACTCCGCTGAGAAGGGTACATTTGGGAACGAGACGGCAAGTCGTCGCCTTCGGTTCATCTTCACTTTACCGTAATTGAAGGGAAGAGGTGCATCCTTGATGAAAAATTAAGTATGCAGATGTTTGGTTTCGAATGGGGCAGAGAAGAAAATCCGTCCAATTCGCTATTTTCTCCTTTATTTTGTCCCATTAACCGCTAATATAAAGAAATAGTGGAGGGAAAAGCAGGGTTTGAGAAAGATCGATTCTCTGTTTTCACTTATCTCAACCCCGATTCACGAAGTTTTGCCCAGTATGGAGTAAAGATCAATGGACCTGGCCCGATCCCATAAATTGTCTTGTATTTGCAATTCCCGATTTTTCAATATGCTTGCGGGATTCGCCGCCCTCATATTTGCGGGGCAAATGGCGCACGCCCAGTTGCGGGTGGTGAATTACAATGTGGCGAGTTTGAATGGTGATCTGGTGGCTCTGCAAGGGGCGTTGAATAAAATGCATGGTGATGATGCGAGGGGCTTTGCCGTACCGGTGAGCGTTTTTATTTTTCAGGAGGTGCAATCAACAGACATCGCCAATTTATTGAGTATCGTCAACGCGGCGGCACCGGTCGGGGTGTCGTATGTTCAGGCGACTTACACGAACAACGGTGAGAATGGAGTGGCGGGGGCACAGGCGATGATGTATCGCTCCGATCTGCTGACGGAAGATCCCGCCGGTCATCTGGATATTTTTACGGGAGCCGGGAGGGAGTCGGATCGGTGGCTGCTGAAGTTGAATGTGAGTCCGGGAGTGCCGTATGACTCGCCGGATGCGTCTTTTTATGTGTATGGGCAGCATCTCAAGGCATCTCAAGGGACCACGAATGAACAAAAGCGGTTGACCGGGGTGCAATCCATCCGGGCGGATTCTGACACGATGCCCGTCGGGTCGCACATTCTTTACGCCGGGGATTTCAACTTGTATACGAATGCCGAACCGGCATATCAGGAATACACAATTCCCGTGGGAGTAGGGAAGGCAATTGATCCTCTGGGGCCGGTGAATTGGACGGGGGCGGGAGGCGCCCTGAAGCACACCCAATCACCATGCATTTCGGGCTGTTCACTGGTGGGCGGGGGGCTGGATGATCGGTTTGATTTTCAACTTTCCACAGCGCCTTTTCAGGACGGGATGGGCTTGTCTCTGATAACTGGCTCCTACCGAACCGTGGGGAATGATGGTTTTCATTACAACACCGATGTGAATGCCGGCAACAATACTTACTTTCCCACGAACATCCCCTTGTCAAATGCACTCGCCAATGACCTTCATGTGGCCTCTGATCACATGCCGGTGATGGCGGATTATCAGATTCCGGCGGTGATGGATGTACTGGGTTCATCCTCGTTCGGGCGAGTGATTCAGGGGGCTTCGGCCTCGGTATTTACGGTTGTTCAGAATCTTCCCCCGGTGACGGATCCTTCGGGCGCGGATGACCTTCAATATACGGCAACCGGAACTGGCGCGATTACGGGAGTGCAATCGGGTACGGTGGCGCCATTGAGTAATTCCGGCCCAGTTGCTCTCGGCGTGGTTACCGGCACGGTAGGATCGGTTGCAGGGACGGTAGAGGTTTCTTCCTCCAGCCAGGGGGCGCATAACGCCAGTATCTCGGTTCCGGTTACAGGTGAGATTGTGCGACCTTCCAATCCCTCCTTTGATGGGGTGGTGGATACGAATTCTCTGGTAAGGAATGACACCTTCGATGCCGACACGGGCATTCAGTCTTATATTTTTAATGTTTACAACCTCGGGTTCGATGCGAATCAGGCGCTGTTGGATCTCGATTCACTGAGCGGCCTGGCATTTCCCTTTACGCTGCCCAGCGGATTGTCCAGCGGCATCGGGGGAGTACCGGCCCAACTCATTCTTTCCATCAACACCGCCGGGCTGACCCCCGGTTTGCACGAAGCGGTGCTTTCGTTGGGGGCGAGTGATGAGAACATCCCCGGGGAATCGAGTTCTGTACTCAGCATTACCTGGTCGGTTACGATCAATGGTGTTGGAGTGCCCTGCCCCGGAGATATTACCCCACCCGGAGGGAATGGAACAGTGAATATTGACGATCTGGTGGCGGTGCTGAATGCTTTTGGGTCGTGCCCTGGTTGCCCCGAAGACATCACCCCCCCCGGAGGCAATGGAGTGGTGAACATCGATGACCTCGTGGCGGTGCTGAACGCCTTTGGGGCATGTCCGTAATTTACAATTTAGAAAGAAAAGGATTTCTTATGAATTCCAAATTTTGGCAAACACTCGCCAGTGCAGTTTTATTGACGATGATGATGGGTACACATGCCCAAGCCCAAACCACGCATACCGTGACCGTGGCGCCGAATGATAATCTGTTTTTCTCACCGTCGGCCATCACTATCACTGTCGGTGATACGGTTCACTGGGTCTGGGGTGGATTTTTTCACAATGTTCGGTCGGGCATTCTCGGCCAACCCACCACCGCTTTTTATTCCGGCCCACCGGCGAACCCGGGTACGACCTTTGATGTCGTGTTTGATCAGGCGTTTTTAAATGCACATCCAGCGGTGAACAATGTGTATCCATATTATTGTGAGCCACATGGATTTCTCGGGATGACGGGATCGATCACGGTGGACATTCCTGTATTGCCCTGTGATGGAGACATCACGCCCGCGGGGGGCAATGGGGTCGTCAATATTGATGATCTGGTAGCCGTGCTCAATGCCTTTGGTCCCTGCCCGCCTCCTCCGGCAAACTGTGCCGCGGATATCACTCCGGCAGGGGGCAATGGGGTTGTCAACATTGATGATCTGGTGGCGGTACTGAATGCGTTCGGGGCATGTCCGTAGGCATCAGTTTTTGATTATTTCCGATGTTTTCTGTTCAAATGACTGAATTGTCATCTGTTTTTTGAGTTAATGCCTGTTTTTTACTTGCATTCCATTACCCCGGGCAAGTACAATTGCCAGCATGTTCAAACTCATGAAATATCGGAACAAGGCAACTCTCAAAAATTTAATTCTTTGCGGCATGGCTCTCCTGATCCCATGCGGCTCGTCCGCCCTTGCGGATTGGTCGTCTGATCCACTGATCAACACCGTTCTTGCCGATCGCGTGGGTGAACAGACGCAGGTGAAGATTGTGCTTCACCCGGATGGAGGCGCGTATGTGAGTTGGTTCGACAACAGTGCAGGAGGATACGATGTGTATCTCCAACGGCTGGATGCGAATGGGGCGGAACTCTGGCCACACAATGGAGTGCTGCTGGCCAATCGCTCGTTCAGTTCCACGCAGGATTATGATCTGGATATTGACACCGGGGGCAATGCCCTGCTGGCATTTCGCGATGACCGCTCAGGGAGCACGCAAATTACGGCCACCCGAGTCAGTCCGACAGGCACACAACTATGGGGGGCGACCGGGGTGCAGGTAACGAGTGGAGGGGCGTTTGTGGCGGCCCCGAAAATTGCCGGAACTACCGACGGCGCCATCGTAGTAGCATGGACGAACAATGGGGATGTGGTGTTGCAGAAGCTCAACAGCTCAGGAGTGGTTCAATGGGGCGCGGGCGTGCTGCTCACCGATCCGGCGATTTCGATTTCCGCCAGCGACCTCGATGCTTCTGATGCGGGAAGTGTGATTATCTCGGTGGTACGGGGTTTTCTGGGGCCGAAGAGTCTGCTGGCGCAAAAGATTTCTCCGACCGGAGCAACTCTGTGGGGAGTGTCTCTGCTACCGGTGTTTGATGGGGGATCACTTCAGACGGCGAATTTTCCCCAGTTTGTTCCGGATGGGAATGGGGGCGCGGTATTCGGTTGGTATGGGGTGGGCCCGCTGCAATGCTATGCGCAGCACATCCTCGCCAACGGAACGGAGAAGTTTCCCCATGACGGCGTGGTGGCATCTACGCTCCTGTCCCAACTGCGAGTGAATCCTTCGGTCGCCTACGATGCAACCACCGATTCGATATACCTCTTCTGGGTGGAAACGAATACGCTGCAATCGCAGCATGGCGTCTATGGACAGAAGTTTTCTTCGGCGGGGATTCGTCAGTGGACGGATACAGGAGTGGTTGTCGTGCCGGTCGGGGGAGCCGACATGAGCCAGGTACGGACGATTCCCCAGGGTGGTGGAGCCACGGTGTGTTTTGTGCAAGCACTGAGTTTCGGTAACGAGCGGGTGAAGGCGGCCCGGTATGACGCAGCAGGGAATCCGGTCTGGACCCCGGGCATTGTAGATGTTTCCAGTGTGGCTTCGGGAAAATCGCGTCTGGAAGTGGCGCTCCGATCCGATGACACGGCGATCGTGGGCTGGAAGGATAGCCGCAATGATTTTGGAGATATATTCGGCCAGAACCTCAATCTCGATGGATCGCTGGGGGTATCCGTGATTCCCTGTCCAGGCGACATCACACCTGTGGGGGGAAATGGGACAGTGAATATTGATGATCTGGTGGCGGTGTTGAACGCATTTGGCCCGTGCCTTGGATGTGCAGCCGATATCACCCCCCCCGGAGGAAATGGGGTTGTCAATATTGATGACCTGGTGGCCGTGTTGAATGCGTTTGGGGCGTGTCCTTGAGAATCCATCTTTCCTGCAAAATATCTGTGTGATTATCGACCCTGGGTCACCGCTTCGGGTCGGCCGACAGGGAATCAACGCTTTGTCATCGGTCCCCCTCCTATTATCAAGGCAATACACCTTTATTTCTTTCCATTTTGGAATAGGCGGGTGTATTTTTTACACTCCTGAAGAATCTACTTAAATGGAATGTTGGTATTTGTTTATGTGAGTTTTGGTGCCATTCTATACATAGAGGGTCGCCAAAGTTAACGATCCTTAGATATCACGGGCAGGAATGGCACTGACTGTTATCGACAATTCCGTATTTGACTTTTGCATTCTCCAAGGAGGACTCTGTGTTTAAAATTCGTATGCTTTGTATTGGCTTGGGCATGATGGCCTGCCTGATGGGACCGGATGCTCTGGCGGGAAGTGGACTATGCCCCGGCAGCATCGTAGTGGTGGATACCGTCACCAAACGCGTCCTGCAGATAGACCAGATTGACGGCACTCAGACAACCATTTCTTCCGGTGGTTCATTTATTTCTTTGTTTGGAGTTGCCGTGGAAAGTTCCGGAGATCTGGTGGTGGTGGATCGCGCAGCGTTCTCGGATACTACGGGGGCTGGAGGTGTGCTACGGATTGATCCATTGACTGGATTACAGACACCCATTCTTATTCGGGATGGATTAATCGCGTCCATGGGGCTGGTTCTCGGACCGGCAGGGGAAATTCTGGTCTCCAATTTTTTCGGTGATGATGTGATCTCCATCGATCCCACAACCGGAGCCCATACTTCGCTGACGGCGGATGGTTTTCTCGCCGGGCCTATGGGCATGGCCTTACGCAGCGATGGGGAATTGTTTATTGCGGATAATGACGGGAGCAGCATTGTTCAGGCGAATATCACGACTGGAGTTCAGACTCAGGTGACGATCAATGGACTCCTGCAGGGACCATCCGATATCGCAATTGAAGACAGTGGCATGCTCGTGGTGGCGGATTTTAATTCCGGACGGATCGTGCGGGTCAATCCTGATACCGGTCAGCAGAGTCTGGTGACAAGCGGTTTCAACCTTCCCTACGGGATCACTGTTGAAGCCGATGGCAATCTGCTGGTGACCGATCACACGACTTTCTTCCCTCAAATGGGACGCATTGTTCGGGTCAATCCCGGCACGGGATCGAAAACAGTTCTCTCCACAGATGGGTTTTTGGGTTTTCCTGCGGGAATCATCACCATTCCTTATTCCCCTGCTGATTTTAATCACAATGGTGCCGTTGATATTCTTGATCTTATCTCCTTAATCAATGCCTTCGGACCGTGTGCCGGCTGCCCTGAAGATTTTGTACCTCCGGGAGGGGATGGGGATGTGAGTATTACCGATCTGATTGCGTTGATTAACGCCTTCGGGCCATGTCCATAAATAAGTTGGAAGATTTGTTGCGAGAGTGACTGGAGCCATTCCTCCTCGATTCCGAATACTCCCAGTCGTGGCCCGACAATTTGTTGTATGGGTACCCCCGCCCCCTGAACCTGCCTCGTGGCTGGTATGGTACTTTCCGGAACATGACCGGACGAATTTCCATCACCATTGCCTGCTCAGTAGAAAACTGGGCAATCGCCGAAACGAAGGCCGAGGCGTTGAGTCATCAACTTGGGCTTCCGCTGATCCATGATGCCGCAGAGTCTTCGGATGGGCTTCATCTTCGCTGTACCGATGATGGTCTGGAACTGGATGAGGCGGGGGCGTCAGGCAAGGGGGTGCGGGCCGAATTTACCCGGCATGATCTTCGCCCCGGATCATCTTCCCTTTCCCGCAAACAACCCCTACCCCGGGCCATTGGTGCCAAAAACAGCACTATTCTGGATGCAACGGCAGGATTGGGGGGTGACACTGTGCTGCTGGCGGCCATGGGATATCGGGTTCTTGCCGTGGAGCGTCATCCTGTGGTTCATGCCCTGCTGGAAGACGGTTTGGAGCAGGCGGTACAGAAGGGTTTGATTTCTCCTGCAGTTCGAGAGCGAATCACGCTGCGCTGCGCTGATGCCCGTGATGCTCTGGTCGATGATACCTGGCACCCCGCGTTGCCTGTTGCCGTGTATGTTGATCCTATGTTTCCTCCGAAACGGCGATCGTCAGCGTTGCCCAGGAAAGCGATCCAGATTTTGCGCCGGGTGGTGGGCGATGATGCGGATGCCGCTGATCTCGTCGCGCATGCTCTCGAGTCCGCCGTCTCCCGGGTGGTTGTGAAGCGTCCTGACCACGCCCCCCCACTGCTACCTCATCCCTCTCATGCCTGTGCCGGGAAATTGGTGCGTTATGATGTGTATTGCAAGGGATCACCTATCCCTGCGACCTGAACTATTCCCTCCCGGATTATCGGATCATCTGAAACCTGCATACGATTTCAATCGTATTCTATTCACACGAAGTCCCGTCCTAGTCTGGTCGATATCTCTCAGGAGGATAGAAAAGTGCCCCCCATATTGATGAAGAAAATGTGCGGTTTATCGGCGGTCATTGTGTTCCTGCTCTGGTCTCCGCATGCTTCGGTCTTCGGCGAGATCAAGCTGAAAACAACCCGGGTGGCATCCGGTCTGGCTTTTCCCTTATTTGCTACCCATGCTCCCGGTGATGCCAGCCGCTTATTCATCGTTGAGCAGGCCGGACTGATCAAGATTCTCGATCTGACTACCAATAGTGTGCTTGCCACACCGTTCCTGGATATTTCCTCCCAAGTTACATTCGGAGGCGAGCAGGGAATGCTGGGCCTCGCGTTTCATCCCAATTATGCTACGAATGGCTTTTTCTATGTGAATTATACTGGTGCAGGAGGTGCAAGTTTTATTGATCGGTACACGGTTTCTCTGAATCCGAATATTGCCACTACCGGTTCTCGACTGGAAATTATGACTTTCGCCCAGCCCTTCGCCAATCACAACGGCGGCTGGATCGACTTCGGACAGGATGGCATGCTCTACATCGCCACGGGGGATGGGGGATCAGCCAACGATCCCTTCAACAATGCCCAGGATATAGTCAGTCAGCATCTCGGAAAAATCCTCCGGATCGACATCAACGGCACGAGTGCTCCTGGGGGAAACTATGCCATCCCCCCCGACAATCCCTTTGTGGGTATCACGGGCGATGATGAAATCTGGGCGTATGGACTGAGAAATCCCTGGCGCCCCAGTTTTGATCGAGCCACCGGTGATCTGTACATTGCCGATGTGGGCCAAAATTCTTGGGAAGAAATCAGCGTTCAACCCGCCAATTCCCCTGGAACCATGCCCGGTGATGCGGGATATCAGGGGGGCCGCAACTATGGCTGGCACTGCATGGAGGGGAATCATTGCACCGGTTTTGGAGGTTGCGCCTGCTTGAGTCCCTCTCTCACCAATCCCGTGTATGAGTATTCACATGCCGTGGGATTTTCTTTGACTGGCGGGTATAGCTATCGGGGTTCGATCATTCCCGGTCTCGGAGGAACTTATTTCTTTGCCGACTATGTCTTGACAAAGATCTGGTCTTTCCGCTGGGATGGCTTGAATGGGACTACTTTGTTCACCGACCACACGGCCACTCTTTCTCCTTCTGACAATGGCTTCATCATTGGCACCATTTCCTCCTTCGGAGAGGATGCCAACGGGGAACTCTATATCGTGGATCATGGTGGAGAAATTTTCAAACTCATTCACGAAGTCCTTCCCCCATCAAACGATGACTGCCCCACTGCGGTACTTCTCACCGACGGCCCGCATGAAATCAGTTCGCTCATGGCCACCTCATCCGGTATCACTGAATCCTGCGGAAACTTTGATAGTGACATCTGGTTTCTCTACACCGCAAACTGCACCGGAGTATTGGAGATCAGCATCTGCGATGCGTCCTTCGACACCGAACTTGCGGTGTATGATTATCCCTGCCCCACCGGCCCGAATACCGCTCTTGCCTGCAATAACGACAGTTGCGGTACTGGATCTGCCATTTCCGTACCCGTCATCCCTGGAGGGTATATCGTCCGTATCGGCGGCGTAGGTGGCGCTCAGGGTACAGGAACACTCAACATTAACTGCACAGTCCCTCCTCCCTGCACTGGAGATGTAACGCCTCCCGGTCCCCCGGTGGGCAATGGAGTGGTGAACATCGACGATCTCGTAGCCATCCTCAACGCCTTCGGCCCCTGCCCGGACCCCGGAAATTGCCCGGAAGACATCACCCCTCCTGGTCCTCCAGTGGGAAATGGAGTTGTCAACATTGATGATCTGGTGGCGGTGTTGAACGCCTTTGGGCCGTGTCCATAACCCATTGCCAATAAATGCCTTATGCTGAAAGCAGTCAAATCGGGGCTGTATTATGCATATTTTATAAGATTGATTTGTTGCCTTTTTCATAATTTTAAAAATATTTTGTGCTTTTTTTGCCTTTTTTTGCGCAAGGACCCCAAATGTTTGTCGTATTCTCTTTTCGTGATGTTGTACATTTGCACTCCTGATTCAAATCCCTGGCTTGTATTACACCGTAACTTCATGTTATTTATGATGTTATGTGTAATAGGGATCCATCAAAAATCTCAGGCCAACATACCCCTGCGGATGCAGCACATCAGTGCTATCATGACCCGAGGGGGTAACCCATTTCTCCTGAAGGACGATCAATCATCTTTCACACCAAGAAAAAGGACTGACCCATGAATACGCGAGACTTGTTATCGATGATCGTTTCTGCTGGCATGGTGACTTCTCTTCAGGCGGGTATAACCGGGGTGGAGCTGTCGACGGTTGATTTTTCCAATGGCTTTGTCAATGCTGATGGAAGTATTTTAACCGAAGGTCAAGCGGAGATCTCCGCGGCTTGGGCAGATGCGAATGTCATCACTTTCCGACTCTGGGCAACGGTGGAAAGCCCCAATGATGTCGTGGTAGCCGTGGCGGGTTCGGTTTCAAACCATCAGAATCTCATTCTCACCAGTTCAACGGGGTTTTTCCTGAACAGTCCGATGGGTACGGATCTGGCCCCTAACCCGGCTTTCTTTTCAACCGATCCCACTTTGGCCTGGGATACTTTTGTCACGGTGGGTGGTGCGACAAGCTCCGATTTTGATCCGGATAATCCGTTCCCGTTTATTATTGGTCCACTGAATCTTGATACGGGCACCAACTTTGGCAATGTCGGCTGGTTTGTCCTGCCCGGCGATGCCCAGGTAGTCTGGGATGGAGTTGACGGCTGGCGTGTCCTTCTCGGCCAGTTCACCATTCCCAGAACTGGTGAGAATCATGATCCGGTGTTCTCTGGATGGGTACTGATTGCCGGAGGAGGGGATCTCATTTATGTGCCAATTGGCGATCCCGTTCCCACGCCTCAATTACCCTCGGCTCCGGACCCCTTAATCGCCTCGAATGGTACCCAGCCGGATTATGTCCTCCTCACCTGGCCGGAAGTCCCCGAGGCCAATCGTTATCAACTCTGGCGTTCGACCATCGCCGGTGTCCCGGCACCTCTCGGTGAAAGCAACGATGGGGCGAACTGGTTTATTGACGATACCGCTATTCCCGGCACATTCTATATGTATTTTGTGCGGGCCAGAAATGGTGTCGGCTGGGGAGAATTCAGTGTACGAGACCTCGGCTGGATCAATGAAACTTCGGGCGCCACCAATCCTCCGGCCACCCCGATGGGTCTTATTGCCAGCAACGGAACGAACAGTACCTTCGTTCTTGCGACCTGGTTGCCTTCCGTTGATGCTGATACCTATGAAGTATGGCGAATGCCGGCGACGGGAGGGCCCCTTGTTTTTCTGGGCACGAGTCACAATGGAGCCCGGTGGTATATTGATCTGGTCGCCCAACCCGGAATCATCTACAACTATTTTGTTCGCGCACAAAACGCAATCGGGTGGAGTGATTTTTCTGACCCCAACCTCGGTTGGCTGGGTACGGGAGCAGCCATGGCTCCCCCCTGTCCTGGTGATGTGAATTCAGACGGAGTGGTGAACAGTGATGACATGGTTGCCATCCTCAATGCAATTGGAGAGCCATGCGGGAGATCCTGTCCTCTGGATGTCGCCGAACCCTATGGCATCATCAACCAAGCCGATAGCGAAGTGGTGATCCAAAATCTCGGATGCCGTCAGTAATGTGACGCATCACATCCCCCTCTACGGAACATCCCGAACTCATTCCATCCCCTTCATGCTCAGTGAAGTCATATCATGAGTTCAATCGAGATGAGGATTATCCAGCATGCTTGAGGGGCAATGATGTTCATGTGCTGCTGGAGTGAGAAAGCACGATCCCTTGTGGTCCCTTCTTGATGCGGCGACGGATTTCGAGGAGGGTGAGGTCGGCCATGAGTTGGCTGAGGGGGAGACCGGACCGGGCGGCAATCTGATCCGGGGCAAGCGGGCGGCCTTCATTGTGGAGGATTTCGATAATGCCGTGCTGGTCTTTGGTAAGGGCGTCGTCGAACAGAGATGTAGGGGGCGAATCGGGGGCTTGGCCATCGGTAGTGGAACCCGATGCCGTGGCGCGGAGTTGGTGGCCCGCGTTATCCAGTTGTTGCAGGATGTCGGCATGGTCAATGATGCAACTCGCCCAACCATCGCGGATAGCCCGCAGACACCCTGCTGACGAGGGAGCATCAATACGACCCGGAAGAGCCATCACCTCACGGTGGTGCTCTTCTGCGGCGAGTCGAGCCGTGATGAGGGCGCCGCTTCGTTTGGCCGCCTCTATGACCAGAACTCCGAGCGACATCCCCGAGATGATGCGATTGCGCCGGGGAAAGTTGCCCGCGACCGGAGCAACCGACATAGGAAATTCGCTGAGCAAAGCGCCGTGGCCATCGGCAATACGGTTGAAGAGGTCTGCGTGGTCAGGAGGATAACAATGCTCGAAGCCACAGCCCATGATGGCGATGGTTCTCCCCTGCACTCGCAATGCACCTCGATGGGCTTCGCTGTCGATTCCGGATGCACCCCCGGAAATAATGGTCAGGCCAGACTGGGCAAGCAGGGCGGAGAATCGACCGGACTGCTCGCGACCATATGCGGAACAGCGGCGGGAGCCGACGATAGCGAGAGCAAGATTATCTTCGGGCAGAAGATCACCGCGAATCCAGAGAGCGGGCGGGGGATCGGCGATGGTTTTGAGGAGCGGAGGATAGTCGGAATCGTCAAAGAGAATAAGTCGCACGCTGCGCTCGGTCATGGAATCCCGTTCCCGGGCAGGATCGACGGCATGCAGGGCGCGGACAAGGGCGCGAGCGGTGTCATCACCGATGCCCTTGATGGCGACCAACTGATTTACAGTAGCGTGAGCGATGGCTTCATCGTTTTCAAAACGCTCGCGAAGCCGGGCCAGGGTAACCGGCCCGATGCCGGGGGCAAGAAAAAGGCGGAAAGTGGCGTCAGAAATAGAAGCGGGATCGCGGGGCATGAGGATGGGCTCGATGAAGCCGTATCATCATATCAATCATTATGCTCAACCCTGGATTCGGGGGATTGCAAATCCCAAAGTGAAGGGGTTAAAACAGAGTTTCGGGAAATGAATTCGATAAAGCACAATCCACCGCCTGCGATCGGGCGAGGATCTGAGTTTCATACATATCAATCGGATGGGCTTCTTCGGTTGGATCCGCAAGAATGAGGGAGCAGTGGCGACGATACGCCGCAACCGGTTCCATGAACAGGCCGATGAAAATAGCCATGACTCCCGCCGCGAAGAGCCAGAGTCGATGGGGACCGGTGGCCCAGCGGGCAAGCCGGGATTGGGCGGGGCGATCTGGTGATGGATTTGGTGAAGGAAGAGTCGAATCGATCCAGGCCAGGACATTCGCGGTGCCTGCCGTATCGACCAGCACGGCGGTATCCGAAGCAGGCATCAGATTGAGCTGGTTGGAGGCCAGATGAGCGAGGAGGCGAGGGTTTTGAGATTCAAGTTGATCGATAAAATTTGCCCGGGCGGCCAGGCGGGAAAGGGTGTGCGATTCATCCTGTCTGAGGTCGGAATACTGGGAGTGCAGGGTTTGAAGGTCCATGTGGGCGGGAATAAGAATGGTTGCGGCACAGAGAGCAAGCCCGGGGATGATGAATAACCAGCCGGGATCAGGCTTCAGTGAGGTGTTAAGGGAAGGCATATTCAAGGGCTATCGGCAAGGTTGAATTCTGGGGTTGAATGATTGAGGGAATCTGGGAACTCCGGAAAAGAGAAAAAGCCAGGGGTTGGGGTTGACCAGAGTGATGGGGTGTTTATACTGCCGCCACGACTGCGGGGTAGAGCAGTCTGGTAGCTCGTCGGGCTCATAACCCGGAGGTCGCAGGTTCGAATCCTGTCCCCGCTATTCACATAACCCCAGGGTCACGAGACTCTGGGGTTTGTTGTGCGCGGTGTGGCGGTCGCAACCCCGTCGTGCCCGGTTTCGCGGGGCCGGCCTGCTGGGATGATTGACCCGATCGAGGGTCGACGAGACGGCTCAACACAGTAAATCTATTTATTCTCTTTATGCTGGACGATCGGGTGGTGTATGGATTCGGTCTCGAAACGCGGAAGACCTGCTTCCTCACCGTCAGGATACGACACGCGTGGGTACTGGAGACGCACCGTTGCAGTTGACGACTTCGCTACTCGGTGCGGAGAATCTTCTCCATTTTCTTTCCCTTGGCGAGTTCATCTACGAGCTTGTCGAGGTATCGGGCCTGCTGCGTGAGTGGGTTCTCAATCTCTTCAACCCGGTAGCCACAGATGACGCCCGTGATCAGGTGGGCATTGGGGTTGAGCGTGGCGTGCTGAAAAAACTCTTCAAAGGTCACTTTGTCATCAATGTGCTTCTGTATCTGCATGTCATCGAAGCCGGTCAGCCAGTTGATCACCTGGTGCAGCTCTTCTCTGGAACGGCCCTTTTTCTCAACTTTCGTCACATAGTGCGGATAGACAGAGGAGAAGGTCATCTTGGCAATTCGTTCATCGTGCTCGGGTGTGGTTGTCGGCATGGGTTGAGCTCCGTCAGTGGGTTTCACCGCTTGTTAACCCCGGGCTGCTGGCCATAGTACACAGAATTCGCGGGGCATGATGTCGGGTGGAGGTTATGAACTGAATTCGGAGATGGGCTTGGCGCATTGGCTCATAACCCGGCTTCTGTACTTGCCAGCATCGGTGACCGACTCGCCTCGCTGTTGTCACCTCAAGATCCTGATCCGAAAATCGTAACTCCCGCACTATTCACAGAACCTCTGGGTCACGGTGACTCTGGGGATCTATTTGTGCCTGGAGTCTGTGCGGCGTGTGTTATGGATGAACGGGTTACTGATTCGATCCATTTGGCGATGAACTCGCGCTGCTTGGGTAGAAAGTAAAACATTCCCTGATGCCCCCCGCCATAGATGAGCCGTTCCGGGTTTCCCAATTGCTCCCAGAGGGTTTCTGCGGTGAAGGTGGGGACCATTGCATCGTTGTTGCCGTAGATTTGCAGGACCGGCGTTTCTCGCAGCGCCTTAGCCGTGCGATAGGGATCAAATTGTGATAAATGGCGGTATCGTTCCCCAATTGTGTCGAGCAATTGTTGGGATGGTTCTGGTCCCGACTCCGGCACGAGCGTGATTCCGCCATCGGTGAGCGTGCTCGTGCGGGCAATGTCGTAAATAGTCGCTCCACCACCGATCAAAACCACGGCCGAGACACGATTGCCAAGCCGGGCGGCGACGGTCGGGGTGGCGAGTGCTCCCGCACTGAATCCGATGATGACAAGCGGCTTGCCGGAGAGATCGGGACGATGGTCATCGAGATAGCCGATGATGGCGGCGGCCGCACTTGCATGCTCAAGCATGTGCTGATCCACGGCATCGGCAATGACCCCAGCAATGGTGCTCTGGTTCACCCCGTCCCGAACTTCAAATCCGGTATCCGGCATGGGGAATTCAGATTCGGCCTGCCAGAGGGCATTTTGGGCGGGCCTTTGCATAAGATCAAGTTGTTGTTTCCAATCCCGCTGAGTGAACGAGTGATCCCCGACCATTTTCTTCGTCAATTCAAAACTGCGTCTGCTGCGGGCAGCAAGGGCTTGCTTGCGCTCCAGATAGTGCGGCCCGGGAATACGACCCTCCACATCAAGATGCACCAAGGCCCAACCACGATCCTGAAGATACTCCAAAACACTCGTTTCGTAATCATTCCCAAAGAGTGAATTCAGGTGGAGAATGATACCCCGCGCATGTTGCAATGCCGGCGGTATTCTGATGAGGAGCCCATCCTTATTGAGCAGAAGTTCATCTGAGGTCGGGTGGGCTCGGCGAATTTCCGGGTGCGAGACTTGCACCATTTTCATTTCCAAATCCTGGTGAGTCGGCTGAATCAGTTGTGCCTCCTTTTGTTCACGCTCCAGACGCCCCGAGGTCACAAATGATCCATTCGGATGAAATCCGTAAATCAAGTCAGCGAGTGAATCATCATCTGCAGACCGTTGCTCCTCATACAAACGAAGCAGACCGCCGTTTCGAATTTCGCTGTGAGTAAGCCGTTTTTCAACCCGTTTGGTAAGATCAACCGCCTCCGGACTTCGTTTGCTCACCGGTATCGCCTCATCAATGGCATAGCGAAACACCAGTTCTGGAGTCATTGACTCCAGTTCCCGCAGTTGATCGGTAACGGGAAGATTCCACACCCCATCGGGCAGCGGTTCCGCCATCCCTCGATCCACCTCGGCGGGATAATGGGTGAAGCAGCCGCCCAACAGAAAGACAACCAGCCCACATAGCAATGCTCTCCAGGAAGCGGCATCGGTGAGTCGGAATTTAATGATTGCAAAAGCAGGTTCTATCGTTCTATCCATTAATGGATAGTACCGATGCGATTGATGCTGTCAATCTCACTGGGCCCTGGCTCCTACGCCTGTTCTCCCATTGCCAGACGACAGAACATTTCTACTCCGGTGGCGAGGGCGTCGTCGTTGAAATCGAACTGAGGTTGGTGGAGCATGGGCATGACTTCCTGGCCCTTGGGAAGCAATCCCAGGGTAAAGAAGCAGGCGGGGACTTCGCGGCAATAGAACGAAAAATCTTCGCCTCCCATCACCGGCTCGGCAAGTTCCTCCACCCAGTCTTCACCCAATGCCCTTTTGGCCGTGCTGTTAAAAATGGCGACGGCTTTGGGGTCGTTGCAGGTGATGGGATACCCCAATCGGTAGTTCACTTCCGCCCGGCAGCCGTGAGCACTCGCGATTCCCTCGGCGATTTCCACGATGCGGCGTTGGGCCAGTTCCTGGGTTTCCGGGAGAAGTGTACGAACCGTGCCATGGAGGTGGACGGTTTCGGGAATGATGTTGTGAGCAGTACCGCCGTGGAATTGGGTGACCGAGACCACGATGGAGTCGAGGGGGGAGACATTGCGGGAACAGATCTGCTGGAGCCCCTGCACGATGGCCGAGCCACAGAGGATCGGATCCGCACTGATCTGGGGAAACGCGGCATGTGATCCTGTGCCCTTCACAATGATCTCTATTTCATCCGCGGCGGCGAGCATCGGTCCGACCCTTGTGGACACCATACCCAGTCGCTGCACCGGCCAGCCGTGCAGCCCGAACACCATGCCCACCGGCGGCCCGAGCACCGATCCGCTCAGACATCCCTCCTCCACCATCCTTCGCCCACCGGCTCCCCCTTCTTCCGCCGGTTGAAATATGAATGTGACGGGTCTGGGCAGCACCCCTGATTTTCCTCCCCAGGCGGATCCCTCTTCCCTGGCAATTTTCGCCAATACTCTGGCCGCCCCGATGAGCATGGTGGTGTGCCCATCATGCCCGCAGGCATGCATGATTCCCGGATTGGTTGAACAGTACGATGCACCGGTTTCTTCGGTGATGGGTAGTGCATCCATGTCTGCTCTCAGGCCAATTGCCCGCGCAGATTCACTTGAACTCCCTTCCGGGGGGCCGGGGATATGGGCCAGAATACCCGTTCCGCCCCCAGCATTCTTCACCGTACCTGACGATGAATCCCGGGCTGCGGCCAAGCCGGCCACAAAGCCCACCCCCACCTTGCCCAGTTCCCGCTGCACCACCCCGCTGGTTCGATGCTCGTTGTAGCCCAATTCGGGATGGGTATGTAGATCGTGGCGAATGGCGATGAGTTCCGGCAGTTCGGCATCGATAAGCCGTCGCAGCCGGGATGAGGAGATGGTGGTTTCGAGAGTTGTCATGAGGGGATCATAGGGGGGTGAAGAGAAGAGGTAAATAGTAGATATCCCACGCCGTGAAACTTGATTCTGAATTGTTATCGGGCGACACCTTGTGGCTTTTCCTCCAAGAACCACCACGGATTTCCCTTATCCTCATAATCAAGACATTTCTAAAGTCATTGTGCCGATGGATTCAGAGCAGGTTTAGACAGCAAGGGGGTTCGTCCAAGGATTTGACGACATGACAGTTCACCCCTCAGAAAACCAGACTATCCCTCCTGAACCCGAAATATCCTCAACATCGCTCCAGGATGCCAATGTCAAGCCGGTGCAACGCCAGTTGCTGGTTCCGTTGACCATTGTTTTGCTGCTGTTGATCGGCGGGTTCGGGGCGACCATGCTCTCTCTGCAACATGGGAAAATCGATGAAGGAAACCAACAGATTCTGGAGGATGCCTCACAGGATTTTCAAGAGATTCTCGCCCAGCAATCCCACATGCTGACCGCCATCGAGGATGTCCTGCTCCACAACCCGATCCTGCGTGACGCTCTGAAGAAGAATGATCATAAAGTTCTGCTGGAAACATACCAGAAAATTTTCAGTCAACTCAAGACCGACCACAACATCACCCACTTCTATTTCCATCGCCCTGACCGGGTGAATCTGCTTCGCGTGCATAAGCCGGAAAAGCACGGCGATGTAATCAACCGGTTCACCACCCGGGAAGCCGAGCGCACCGGACAAACCGCATCCGGCATCGAACTGGGAAAATTCGGTACTTTCACACTTAGGGTCGTGCAACCCGTCTTTGATAACGAACGGTTGATCGGATACCTGGAACTGGGCAAGGAGATCGAGGACATCCTGAATACCATTGCTGAAAAAGACCATGTCGAATTGACTGCTCTCATTTACAAAACCGATCTGAATCGTGAAAACTGGGAAGCGGGTCGGCGCATGCTGAGCCAGGAGGCGAATTGGAACCAGTTTTCCCGGGAAGTGGTCATTTATTCCTCGCTGGACCGCATTCCCGAGACGACGAAACACCTTACCGAAAGCGAAGATCAGAATCAGAACGCCCAGATCAAATTGGAAATCAATGGCGTTTCGTTCTATACCATGACCACCCCACTGGTGGATGCCTCCGGGGAGGAGGTCGGACACCTGCTGATCTTCCACGATGTGTCCCAGGCCACGGCCCATTTTCAATGGCTGCTCGCCACCATTACGGGAGGGGCGATGATTCTCGTGGGCATCCTGATTGGATTTCTGATGGTCACCCTGCGCCGAGTTGATAAAGGGATCGTGGCGCGAGAGACGGAACTGAAACAAACTCAGAAAATGCTGGTCGAGATCAACGACAATCTGGAGCACCAGACCGCGAAAGCCCACGAGATGTCCGCCCAGACGGAAATGGCCAGTCAAGCAAAGAGTGAATTCCTCGCCAACATGAGTCATGAAATCCGCACTCCCATGACGGCAATCCTGGGCTTCACCGAAACTTTACTCGATCCGTGCCTCCCCAGGGAAGAGCAGATGAGATCCGTTCAGATCATTCGCCGCAACGGTCTGCACCTGCTCCAGATCATCAACGATATCCTGGACATCTCCAAGATCGAAGCGGGCAAACTTGAAGTCGAGCGGATCCCCTGCTCTCCCGTGCAATTGATCGCCGACATTCAGTCGCTCATGCGGGTCCGCGCCGATGCGAAAGGTCTCGGCTTCAAATTCGAATTCGCAGGCGCCATACCCGAATCCATCGAAAGCGATCCCACCCGCCTCAAGCAGATTCTCGTGAATTTGATCGGCAACGCCATCAAGTTCACCGAGATCGGCAGCGTCAGGGTCATCACCAGTCTCGCCGCAGACGGACCCGAACCAATGATGCAGTTTGAGATCGTGGACACCGGAATCGGCATGACCGAGGAACAGGCGGGTAAGTTGTTTCAGGCCTTCACTCAGGCGGACACTTCAACCACCCGAAAATTCGGCGGGACCGGTCTGGGACTCAGCATCAGCAGGCGTTTGACGGAAATGCTCGGTGGCTCCATCACCATCGAGAGCACACCCGGTCTGGGCAGCACATTCCGCATCACCGTGGCCACCGGATCGCTCGAAGGCATTGATCTGCTGGATGATCCGAACACCGCGATGGTATTACTTCCCAAAGCAACCCATGCCGCATCTCGGTCTGATGTGGGTCTCTCGGGCTACCGCATCCTTCTGGCCGAGGATGGTCCGGACAATCAACGGTTGATCTCGTTCATTTTGAAGAAGGCGGGCGCTGAGGTGATGGTTATAGAAAATGGAAAACTTGCGTTTGAGGCAGCTCTCGGGGCAAAAAATAAGGGCGCCGCTTTTGACTGCATCCTGATGGACATGCAGATGCCGGTGATGAGCGGCTACGAAGCGACCACCAACCTGCGCCGAGCGGACTATTCCGGAACCATCATCGCCCTGACCGCTCACAATATGGCGGGCGACCGGGAGAAATGCATTCAGGCGGGTTGCGATGACTTCGCCAGCAAACCGATCAACCGGGCAAAACTGATCGAGTTGATTCGTCGGTATGCTCCACATGAACTGGCGGCATAAGAAACTGAGAGACAGATCAACTCAATCAGTCATCTCTCGGTTCAAGGCAATCACGGCTACTTCCCCCCTCCATTTCCATTGCCATTGCCGGGAATTCCGGGGGCCAGCAACTCCACCCGCACCCGCTCGATGTGTGTTTCCTGCGTATTCAGCAAGGTGAACCGGGCTCCGTGCGTTTCCATCTGTTCACCTTCACCGGGAACACGGCCGAACTGAGCCAGCAGGAACCCCCCCACCGTGTCGTAATCCTCATCCTCGGGCAGATCCAGCCGTAGTTCTTCATTGAGGTCGTCTATGTGATAGCGTCCATCCACCTCGGCGAGCACTCCGTTCATGCGATGCAACGCCGGCTCTTCGTCAGCCGCCCCTTCATCATGCTCATCGTGAATTTCCCCCACGATTTCTTCGAGGATGTCTTCGATGGTCACCAGCCCCGCCGTGCCTCCGTATTCGTCGATCACAATCGCCAGGTGAATCTCACTTTGTTGAAAATCCGCGAGCAGTTCCCGTACCGATTTTGTCTCCGGCACCACGATGGGCTTTCGGAGCAGGGGCTTAAGTTGAAAATCATCCACTTCTTCACCCAGAAACGGAATGAGGTCTTTCACATAGAGAATGCCCGTGATTGAATCGAGATTCTCCTCATAAACCGGTATCCGCGAGTGCCCCGCCTCGATGATATGCGCCCGGATCGCGGCAAGATCGTCCGTTAACTCAATCCCTTCAATATCAGTCCGCGGCGTCATCACCTCACCCACATCGGTGGTGCTGAACTCGACAATGTTTTCCAGCATTTCCGCAGCGGCCTCATCCAACCCTCCCTCTCGCTGTGATTCTTCGATATTGCGCAGGAGTTCCTGCTCCGCTTCTTCGTTGTCACGCAGGTTCGCCCCGGTGAGTCGCTTCACCATCTCATCCAGAAACCGTAGCCCTCGAATAATCGGTTTCAGCCCGATCGTCAAACCCTGCACCAGAGGCAGGACGGGAACGATCAATCCCAGCGGAGCATACCTGGCAAGGGCGTTCGCCAGCACCGTGGTGAATACCCACAAACCGATCACCGCAATCGCCCCCGAACCCAGCCATATATCCCAGGTCGGCACACCACCCTCTGCCTTCCCCCACGATTCGATCATGCTCATCACCACCAGCAGCACAAACGCCACCCGCATCGTCGCCCGCACCAGAGCCACCGCAAAGGTCGCGTCATCGTCGTGGTCGATCAACCATGCTGCTCGGTGTTGTGTTCCCTTCGCCTCCATCCGCTGCTCCAAAGCGGATCCGGAAAAGCGGCGCAACGCCATCGCCAACGCGGCGCTCCAGGTCGCCGCCACCAATGCCCCAAGACATAACCAGATCACGCCGCTCATACTGCTTCATCTCCCATTTCATCCCCCGCAAAAACGCGTCCCACGCCGATTGCCTCGAGAATCCGGTCTTCCTCGGCATGGATCCGCTGAAAGTCCTTGTCGTTGTGATCATCAAATCCAAGGCAATGCAGCACCCCGTGAATAATGTAGAGGAGCAATTCTTTTTCAATGGCATGGCCCCGGAGTTTCGCCTGTCTCATTGCTTCATCGGCGCAAATCACAAGCGATACTTCCACTTCTTCCCCCGGCTCCGACATGGGAAAAGTCAGCACATCCGTCGTTTCCTCAATGCCCTGATGTTGTGCGTGGAGGGTGATCATCGCTTCGTCCCCCACGATGCTGATGTCGAGATG
>CAZLXE010000009.1:32593-36779 GCA_964563005.1 uncultured Isosphaeraceae bacterium | reverse complement strand
TAATGACCCCTTCACGATTCGCCGCATGCTGAAGAAATTCCACAGTCCCCAGGCCGGCAGGCGGAGGAGAGACCACAGGATGCGGATGGGGGCGAAGGGGGTTTTTCTTTTTTCATATTCGCCTGCTCCCATCATGCCCCCAGCGACCAAATTCATCCAGAAAATATCCTCTGCCTGCAAGGTCGCCCGCTCAACCGGAAAACTGGAATTGATCCCGGATTTCCTGGAAGCAGAATCCGCAAGATCCACCGGCGACAACTGATAGAACGCCAGTACTTGATCCATTACACTGGCTTCGCTCTCCGCGATGTCCTCGTGCTTCACCCACAATATATTTTCCCCATGCGCCGCCTTCGCCGCCATCGCTGCCCGCATGGACGCCCGCCACACGATGGCACACGCCAACGGGTGATATCGCCGTCGAAACGCTTGCCGAATTTGCTCCGGTTTCCGGTCGCCCTGATGCTTGTAGGAGAGCATGAAGCCATACGGCTCGCGCAGCATCACAACAAATTTGGCTTCCGGCATCGCCGTGACAATCCGATCCACCCAGTCCAGATGGTGCGGCGTTTTCTCGACTCCGTACCGCTTCTCCTCCGCCCGGGCCACCCCCTTGAGCAACGCTCGAAATATTTCCTCCGGCCTCGGCCGCTCCGGCAATCCCCGGAATACTTCCTCCACCAATTCACCAGCATTTTCCCAGGTCAGATTCTGCAGACACTCCTTTCCTTCTCCCAGCACCGACTCCAGAAAATCTCCTGTCATCAGATGCCGCTTTATTTCTTCAAGTTGGGAATCGTTGTATCCCCCATCTTCATCTGGCTCGATATATCTCCGCCCCCAGAACAGGGTTTCCCCGAAAGCCGCCACATCCGGATGTCCATTGAGGGTCTTGCACAGCCAGGTCGTCGCCGCCCGGGGCATGCCCACAATCAAGCGCGTTATCTCGGGGGAATCGGTTGGTGAAGATGAAGCCGAAGAATCCGTCATCGCTTCTCAACCCTTCAGATACTTTCGCCGAATCCGCATCAGGTCAATCATCGCCCGCCACGCATCGCGCCCCCGCACTTTCGATCCCCCCACATCCCGCCACGCCATCAACGGAAATTCGTACACACTGTACTCCATCGCCGGCGCCTGATCGTCATCCCGGCGCGCCTTGATCATACGGGCCAGAATTTCCACATCAAAAATCCATCCCGAAAGAAATGGCTCGACAAAATACCTCTTGACCCGATCGTTCACACGAAATAACTTCGCCCCGCACTGCGTGTCATAAATCCGCAATCCCAGCACCCACCCCGCACAGGTGGCAAAAATCCGCCCCATATAGTGGCGCTTCATTTTCCGCTCGATTTTCCGCCCCATTAACTGCACCCGCGATCCGAATACCGACTCCAACCCCTCCTGCTCCTCCAGAATTTTTACAAACTCCGGGATCACTTCCAGGGGCGTCGCCAGATCCGCATCCCAAAAACCAACTATATTCGCCCCTTCCTGGATCGCCTGCACCATTCCCTGCCGAACCGCCTCTGCCTTTCCTCCATTCTTCTCCAACGCTACTACCCCGAGCCGCTCCGGATCGTGACTCTGCAACTGTTCCAGAACTTCTCCGGTTTTATCTTTGCTCCCATCATCAACCATCAGAAACCGAATCTCAGGGTTTTTTGCCACAAAATCTTGAAACGCAACCACATCCAACCGTTCTGCTTCGTTGTAGCACGGGATGACAATTGTGGTTCCAGGCATGCTGCTAAATCAACCCGACTTGCCAACTACGAAGCCATCTGCTCCCGCCTAAGCAACGCTATCATCGAGACCCCACGACGATATCCCCTTCGGCGTTTTCCCCTCAGTGTATTCACCAGCACTCCACCTTCTCCCGCAAAAATATCAGTAAGAATCCGGTTCACCATATTTGGCGGCACGCTGAGATCTGTGCCTGACTTCCCCCACGCCCGCCCCCGCAGATTCGACAATGCCCGCACCGCACGAACCACTGGAAACAACCGTGAGTTGTAGTACGACAACATCTGCACCGAGACTGGCATCCCTTCCCACATTTTCCGGATCATTTTTTCATCATATCGACGATAATGCCCGAAACTCACATCGTGCTGCGACCAAAGCCGCATGTTTGCTGGCACTGTGATCAACACATGACCCCCGACAGGCAGCGACTCCACGACCGGACCTAGCAATCCCCGATCATCCTCCACATGCTCCAGTACATCCATCAATAAATAAACATTCGTCCTCTGTGTCATGTCCCCCAGATCTGCCGGGGCAAACCCATGCAAAAACTTCACTCCATCCTCCCCTTTATACCGCTCTTTCGCCAACTCAATCCCTTCCTCCGAAGTATCAATCCCCACGCATTCATATCCATCCCGCAGCGAAGCGATATTCCCTCCCGTCCCGCATCCCACATCCACTACCACTTTTTCCGCCCCCGGAGGGGCGATTTGCTCAATCAGTTGCCGCATAATCTTCCGGCGGGCCACAAACCACCAATGTCGCTCCTCCACCTCTGCATGTAGTTGAAACTGTTCGCTTTTCATTATCAAGCCGATCATACCACTCTCCGCTTGCTTCATCCTGACGACCTGCCTCGAAATCGGTAGGATGTCTTCAACTCACCCCCTCAGAAAGGATCATTCAGGAATGGTCATCGACAATACTCCCTCCCGCACCGTCCGCTTTCGCATCAAACGACAGGACTCCCCCGATGCCCCATCACGCTGGGAGGAGTTCGCCATCCCGGTTCAGCCCGGCGAGAATGTCATCTCCGCTCTGCAGAGCATTGCCGCCAACCCGCAGACTTCCGGAGGTGATGACACGACCCCCATTACTTACGACTCTAATTGTCTGGAGGAAGTCTGCGGCGCCTGCACCATGGTCATCAACGGTAAGGTCCGTCAGTCCTGTACCTGCCTTCTCGATGAATACGCTCCCCACGATGGTGACCTCATCACCTTGGAGCCAATGTCCAAATTCCCCCTGATTCGCGATCTCATGGTCGATCGATCACGGGTCTTTCATGCTCTGAAAAAAGTCAAGGCGTGGGTTCCCATCGATGGCACCTATGATCTCGGCTCCGGCCCCTCGGCCATTCCCGAAAGCCAACAGACCCGATACAAACTTTCGGAATGCATGTCCTGTGGCTGCTGCATGGAGGCCTGCCCCCAATACAACATTATTGCCGATGAGAAAAAGTGGGACACTTCCTTCATCGGAGCCCATGCCATCAGCCAGACCCGGTACTTCAATGAGCATCCCACCGGCTCTGTTCTGAAGAAAGACCGACTTGACGCTCTGATGACCCCCGGGGGCATCAGCGACTGCGGCAACGCCCAGAACTGCGTCAAGGCCTGCCCCAAGGAAATCCCTTTGACGGAATCCATCGCCGCCATTGGCCGGGCTGTGACAATACATTCGATTAAGCAGTTCTTCTCCGCGTAGATCAGTTTTTTGGTCTGACTTTTTCGGGATTGAGGTGCTGCATTCGGGACAGTGGGGGCTGCCCCCCGGAATGCTTATGTTTGGCGCGACCAGATACACGCTCTATGGCCTTTATTCCGGGGGTGGGATCCGGGGGTTCATGGCTTCTTTTTTGAGGACGCCGATGTCAGGGAGGTTTCGGTAGTGGTTGTCGTAGTCGAGGCCGTAGCCGACGACGAACAGGTCTTCGATATCGAAGCCGATGTATTCGCAGGGGGTGGCGAGGGCGGGGGGGATTTTTTTTCGGAGGAGGACGCAGGTACGGAGGGAGCGGGGGCGGCGTTTGGCGACTTCTTCGCGGATGAGGCGGATGGTGCCGCCGGAGTCGAGGATGTCATCGACGATGAGGACATGCTTGCCTTCAAGATCGGCGGGCAGGGCTCCGGCGAGCTGGGCGCCCTTGCTCTGCTGAGCGGTGCCGGGGTAACTGCTGACGGCGACGACGCCGATGCGGATTTTGAGGGGGAGTTCGCGCATGAGGTCGGCGACGAAGATGATGGCGCCGGTGAGGATGGGGACGAGGACGATTTCACCGGGGTCGTTGGCGTTGGTGAGGTCGTGGCGGATCTGGTGGCCGAGTTCTTTGATGCGTTCGGCGATCTGCTGTCGGGTGATGATGATTTTTTCGATGTCGGCGAGCATGGGGAGAAGGTAAGTGGGAATAGGTAAAAGGTAAAAGGTAAAA
>CAZLXE010000009.1:24695-32493 GCA_964563005.1 uncultured Isosphaeraceae bacterium | reverse complement strand
AGGAAGAGCCAGGTCATGAGGAGGAGCATGGAGAAGGACATGGCATCGGTAATCATGATGAGGAAAATAGCGGAGGCCTGGGCGGGATCGAAGCCGAGTTTTTTCATGGTGAGGGGAATGCCGGAGCCGACGAGGGTACCGACGGTCATGGAGATGATGAGAGCGAGGGCGGCCATGATGCCGACTTCCCAACCGGCGCCGAGGTTGGTGTTGACTGCGCCTATGGCGACGGTGGCAAGCATGATGAGGAGGCCGAGGAGGGTTCCGTTCATCAGGCCGACGAGGCCTTCGCGGAGAAAAAGTGGCCAGACACGATCGGGTCGAATCTGATCAAGGACGATTCCACGAAGGGTGACGGCGAGGGCCTGATGGCCAGCGTTTCCCACGAGGGCAGCGATCACAGGAAGGAGGAATGCGAGAATGGTGCGATCTCGGATGAGATCATCAAAAAAGAGAACCACGAGAGCAGCCCCGCAGGTGAGTGCGAGGGAAATTCCCAACCAGGGAAACCGACCGCGGAATTTTTCGCCGAGAGAGGAATAGACGGCTTCTCCGGCACCGGCCCCAACGGTTTTCTGGACATCTTCGGTCTGTTCGTGGCGGATGATGTCGATGACATCGTCGAAAGTGATGATGCCGAGCAATCTGTCTGCATCATCAATAACGGGCATCATGGCGTGGTCGTAGCGGTCGAATTCGTGGGCGACCTGTTCGCGATCCATGTCGGGACGGAGGACGCGGACGGACTGTGACATGAGGTCGTCAATGAGGAGGGCAGAATCGTTGAGGAGGAGGTCGCGGAGTCCGATGAGACCGACGAGTTTTCGGGATGAATCGATGATGGGGAGGTCATTGACACCTTCGGCGAGGTCGCGGCCGCGGATAATTTCGGTGGCTTCGTCGATGGTGGTATTTTTCTCGAGGGCGACGAAATCGGTGGTCATCATGCCGCCGGCGGTGTCCTCATCGTAGCCGATGAGGCGACGAAGGCCGATGGCCTTGTCGAGGGGGATGGCGATGAGGAGGTCTTCGCGGAGTTCATCATCGAGGGCCTGGAGGATGTCGGCCGCGTCATCGGGAGCCATGAGATAGAAGAGTCGGGCAGCATAGGCCCGGCGATCTTCGTCGAGAAGGTCTTCAATGATTCCCTCGGCGAGGGGGATTTCCATCTCGGCCAAGGCCTTGGCGGCGGCCTCATCGGCCATTTGGTGGAGGACATCAGCGGCATCTTCATCTTCGAGGTCTTCGAGGATGTCGGCGGCATCGGCCGCCTCCTGTTGCTCAACGGCACTGGCGAGGACGGGGACATCGATGGTGTGGGCAATGAGAGCGGCGACGCGCTCATCCTCGGGTGAGAGGGCAGCGGCGTCTTCTACGATGGAGGTTTCATCGAGGGAATCATCGCGGGCGGCCGTCTCGGATTGAGGAGGATGCTCGGGCATGGCGATGAGTGTAACGGAGAGAGGAGAGAGGAGTGGTCAGGCCCGATAACTCATCATGCCCCTCCGGTGGATTTATTTGCGGAAATCGAGATCTTCGATGCGGCCGAGGATGCCAGTGCAGATATTGGCGAGGTGGGCACAGACGCGCTTGTAGTGGCGGGCGAGGAGGGAGTAGGCGACGGCTTCGTGGGTTTCCATGTTGGATTTATCGTGGAGGAGCTGGGTGATGATGTCATCGCACTTTCCCCGAACGGCATCGGCGGATTTGATGCACTGCTTCGCTTCTTTGTCATCGGATTTCTTGAAGGCGTCGCTGACATCGGTGAAGAGGCAATCCACTTCGGTCTGGATGGCGGTGAGGGGATCGTGGTAATGGTTCTGGGCGAAGTCTTTCTCGTAGAATTGTCCGACTTCAAAGACATTTTTGCAGTAGTCTCCGATGCGTTCGGCGTCCTTGGCGATGCTCATGAGGGCGAGGCAGGCGGCGACATCCTGGCCGGGATTGATAGTGAGGTGGCGGACCATTTTGCGTCGGAGACCCCGGAGGAGTTCGTTGATGGCCTGATCGCGGGAGTATATTGAATCTTTGACCTCATTGGCGTCAACTTTGTGGCGGAGGACTTCGTTGGCGCGGATAAACATCCACTGGGCGTGGTCGAGCATTTCAGAAAACTCGGAAAAGGCGCGATCGAGGGTGTCGTCTGTTTTAAAGGCGGAGAGCAGTTGCCTGAGCATAGAACGGGAATCCTTAAGGAGAAGAGGACATCCCCAGAATGAATTCGGTGATCGCCAGACCAATCAGGGGGATGACAAAAAAGACAAGGAGGAGGAAGAGGAAGGCGTAGCGTTTGGAGCGGGCGGCCAGTTTGCCATACCAGACGGCGATGCCCATGGGAACGGAGCGGAGAGGATACCACAGGGCGCTGCCGAGCAGGTTGAACGAGACATGAGCGAGGGCGACGGCGACGGCGATGACACCGGCGGGGGTGCCTATTTTGGCGGTGGCGGCGATCAATCCGGTGACGGTGGTGCCGAGGTTGGCTCCGAGGATGAAGGGGAAGACGCGTTTGAATTTGACGACGCCGGCGCCGCAGAGGGGAATGACGATGCTAGTGCTGACGGAACTGGACTGGACAAGGACGGTGGTGATGATGCCGACGACATAGGAGGTGCTGTCGTTGCGGAAGAAAACGCGGCGGAAGAGACCTTCCATGCGTCGGAGGAGGGCGCCTTTGAGATTGAGGACGAGGAAGATGAGGGCGGTGAAGAGCATGACCAGCCCAATGATGGCGAGGGTGGTGCCGACGAAGGTGGAGTCTTTGTTGATTGCCTCGGCGGTGTGTTTGACGCCGTTGACCACGGGATGGGTGATGACGCTGATGGGATTGGTGGCTTTTTCCATTTTCCCGATGCCGAGGGATTCCGCCATATGGAAGGCAAATCGGGCCAGGACACCCCTTCCATCATCGCTCAGGGCGCTGGTGATCCATTCGAGGGGGAAGAGGGTGAGGACGGTGAGCCAGTTGAAGATGTCGTGAACGAGGGCGGCCTGGAAGGCGCGGCGGAACTGGCGGCGAATTCGGAGGTTGCCAAGGGCGACGAGGACGCCGGTGACGGAGGTGCCGATGTTGGCGCCCATGACCATGTAGACGGCGGTTTTGAGGTCGATCACTTCGTCCGCGGCCATGATGACGATGAGACTGGTGGTGAAGGAGGAACTCTGGACGATGGAAGTCACGAGGACGGAGGAGAGGAGGGCGGCGAGGGGATTGTCAGCCCAACTGAAGAATTCCTTGATGCGCTGATCCATCTCAGGATCTTTGGCGAGGATTTTCAGCCCCTTGCCCATGATTTTGATGGCACAGAGGAAGAAATAGAGGGCGGAGAGGGCGAAGAGGCCGTTGAGCCAGGCCGGCGAGGACCTTTCATTGGTGGCGCGCGAGAGCAAGGGTGGATTGGAAGGGGTATCAGTCTTCGGGCCAGAGCCGGATTCAGATCTCACGGGAGCGTTCTCTGAGAGATGACGGGATCGGTCACGAGGTTCAGGAGGCGCGGATCATAACGATGTTAATCGGAATGGGAAGGAGGGAAATGGCTAATTAGAAAACTATTTTGACTTTACTTCGCGTCAGCAGGCAAGTTTTTTTCGATTAAATCAGTAATTCTCTGCCCCTCATCGCCTTCCCGAGCGAGGGCCAAATCGAGGGGAGTCGACTCATTGTGATCGAGGAACGATGCATCGGCCCCGGCTGCGAGGAGCATTTGCACGGTTTTTGCCGATCCCAGCTGAGCGGCCCAGTGGAGGGCGGTTTGGCCGTTGATGTCGGTTTTGGTTAATGAGGCGTGGTGATTGAGGAGGGCGGCGACGACGGTGAAGTCCGAGTAGGTGGTGGCGAGCATGAGGGGGGTGAAGGGGGCGTGCTCGCCGCCGTCGGGATAAGCACCGCGCTGGAGGAGGAGTCGGACCATGGTGTCGCCGTGGCCCATGACGGCGTGGAGGAGGGCGGTGCCGCCATCGGGGGCTTCGTGATTGAGGTTGGCGCCGTGGTCGATGAGGAAGGTGACGGTTTGAGGATCGGCGTAGGTGACGGCCATTTTGAGGGGGGTTTCTCCTTCAAGCCAGATGGCTTCGAGGTCGGCTCCGGCCTGGAGGAGACGATTGATACAGGGAATGTGTCCGTGACGGGCGGCGGCATGGAGGGCGGTCCAGCCTGCGCGACCGGGCCGGTTCACTTGGGCGCCATGCTCAAGAAGAAATTTGACGATCTCTTCGTGTCCGTGGGTGGTGGCGAAGACGAGGGCGGTTAATTCCTGGGTGTCTGGTTGATCGACATTCTGGCCGTGGCTGAGGAGTTGGCGAATCATTTCGAGATTGCCCCGGCGGGCGGCTTCGTGAATGCTCGGGGTATTAATGAGGGATGGCGAGGTGGGGGGAACCACGCAACCAGAAAGTACGAAGATGGCTGAAAGCAAAACAACAAATCTAATGCCTGATGGGGGCATATTCTTGATCATTTCGATTGGTCGTCTTTTTTGACCCGGTAAGGTTTTCGAACGCGGCCGCCTTTGCGGGGTTCGACACCAGTCCTCGTGCCCTCGCCGGTGGGGGTGATTTCGTCTTCCTCGAATCGGGGGAGGGATTCGCCGGCGGTGCGTTTGCCGGTCTGGTGATCGTGGATGAACTGGGCGGCTTCTTCGACATCATCGGTGAGGTGGAAGAGATCCATATCGTGCTCGCCGATGCAGTGAAACTGGTCGCGCATGGTGGTACGGATCCAGTCGAGCAGGCCGCCCCAGAAATCTTTGCCGACGAGGACGACGGGAAAAGGGACGATTTTAAGGGTCTGGATGAGGGTGAGAGATTCGAAGAACTCATCCATGGTGCCGAAACCGCCGGGGAAGATGACGAAACCGGAGGCGTATTTGACGAACATGACTTTGCGAATAAAGAAGTAGCGGAAGTCGAGTTCGACATTCTGGTAGGGGTTGGGATCCTGCTCGAAGGGGAGGGAGATGTTGAGGCCGACGCTGGTGCCGCCGGCTTCGTGTGCTCCCTTGTTGGCGGCTTCCATGATGCCGGGGCCGCCGCCGGTGATGACGGCGAAGTCCCGGGAGACGAGCTGGCGGCTGCATTCGACGGCCTGGATATATTCCGGGGCATCGGCGGGGGTGCGGGCAGAGCCGAAGACGCTGACGGCGGGGCCGAGGCGGGCGAGGACTTCGAAGGCCTCGACGAACTCGCTCATGATACGAAAGACGCGCCAGGCCTCGTGGCGGAGTTCTTCCTTGTGGTCGATGGTTTGGTTGGGGTTCTGCATGGGGACAGATCGTAGCAGAGACTGAACGGGGTGTGATATCGGCTCAGGACCGAAAATGGGAATATTGCTGTAATTGATTTATATCACAACACTTATGCACCCAGATTTGACAAATATGGCCGTTTTTGGTAGGATGTGGGGGTTATGGCTAAGAATGGCACAACTCGACGACCGAAACGCAAAAATGTAGAAATTTCGACCTTTGCGAATGCCGTACGGCATTTGATGGAGCGGCCGGACCTAGAGCGAATGCGCACGCTGCGGAACAAGAAGAATATCTTCAAACTGGATCGGAGTAAGGCGTTGCTGGCGGCTCTGGACGATCCTCAGGATCAGGCGCCGATGGTGCATGTGGCGGGGACGGTGGGGAAGGGATCGACGGTGGCGATGATCGCCTCGATGCTGGAGGGTTGCGGCTATACGGTGGGGAGATACACCAGCCCGCATCTGTTGGATGTGCGGGAGCGGGTGACGATCAACGACCAGATGGTTTCGCGTCCTGATTTCACCGCGCTGACCAAAATGGTGGCGGAGGCGGCGAAGGAAAGCAAGATCGATCCCACCTATTTTGAAATGCTTATGGCGATGGCGTTCAAGTATTTCGAGGAGCAGGCGGTGGATATTGCGATAGTGGAGACGGGGCTGGGGGGGCGTCTGGATTCCACCAATGTGATCACGCCGGAGTTGTCGATCATCACCCAGATCGATTATGACCACGAGCATATTCTGGGTGATTCCTTGAAGAAAATCGCCAGGGAAAAGGCGGGAATTTTCAAGCGAGGGGTTCCTGCATTGACCTGCATGCAGCCGGATGAAGTCCTGGAAGTACTGCATCAAGTGGCGGAGAAGGTGGGGGCTCCACTGCAGGTGGTGGGAGATGACATCGAGTTCAGTTACCGATTTGGAGTTACTGAGGAGCATGGACCGCATTGCCGGGTGTGCCTGGTGACGGAGACGAATCAGTTCATGCATTTGCCTTCTCCGTTGCCGGGCGAGCATCAGGCGATTAACTGCGGTCTGGCTCTGGCGGCAATTGACATTCTTTCTCAATCTGGGTTCGAGATTGAGGAAACACAGATGTATGACGGGCTGGCGCAGACGCACACGCCGGGGCGGATGGAGATGGTGTGGAACCGGCCGCGGATTCTCATTGATGGGGCGCATAATGCGGCGGCTCTGTCGGCACTTATTCGCTGTGTGGGGGCGCATATTCCGTATGACTCTGTGGTGTGTATTTTCGGGTGTTGCGAGGATAAGGATCTGCCCGAACTGCTGCATCAGGTGGCCCGGAGCGGGGATAAAATTATTTTCACCCGGGCGAAAGGGAATCCCCGAGCAGCGGATCCCGAGGACTTGCAGCGTCAGTTCTCGGAAATCACGGGAAAGATGAGTCAGGTGGCTTCGACGGTGCCGGAAGCATTGGACTTGGCCACGAAGGCGGTGGGGCGCGAGGATCTAATCTGCGTGACGGGGAGTTTTTATCTGGCCGGGGAGGCCAAGAAGTACCTCATGGAACTGGACAAAAAGAAGAAGGTTAAGGTGTAAGAACCTTCGGATGAGTATAGTATTCATCCGCTTTTTCCCGATTACCCTCCCATGCCCCTTACCACCCCTGCATCCCGGGATCACGGATCTTCGTCTGAATCCCCATCGAGTGCCCCCCCCCACCGCTACACGGCTCAGATGGCGGATGCGATTGAATGCCGGTGGCAGGAATACTGGGAAAGCAAGGATGTTTTTCATGCACTGAATCCGGGAGAAGAGGGATTTGATTCCACGAAACCTAAATATTATGTACTGGACATGTTTCCCTATCCATCGGGAGCAGGGTTGCATGTGGGACACCCGGAGGGATATACGGCAACGGACATTGTGGCAAGATATCGTCGTCACCGGGGATTCAATGTGCTTCATCCGATGGGGTGGGATGCCTTCGGGTTGCCAGCAGAACAGTATGCGATTGAAACGGGGGTGCATCCGGCGGAGACCACGAAGAAGGCGATCGATAATTTTCGGAGGCAACTCAAACGATTCGGCTTCAGTTATGATTGGAAACGGGAGTTTGCGACGATCGATGAGGAGTATTACCGGTGGACACAATGGATCTGGCTGCAGGCGTATCACTCGTGGTTCGACCCGGCGGCGAACAAGGCGCGGTCGATTGACGAGTTGGTTCGCGAATTAAATGAGGAGTCCTGTTCTCTGCAACCGGAGGGCTGGTTGAAGTGGGGAGAGGAGGAAAGGCGAGAGTTTATCGATGATCATCGGCTGGCGTATCTCTCGCGGCAGACGGTGAACTGGTGTCCAAAACTGGGAACGGTACTGGCGAACGAGGAAGTGATCGATGGAAGGTCGGAGCGGGGAAGCCATCCGGTGTTTCGCAAGCCACTGAAACAGTGGATGTTTCGGATTACGGCATATGCAGATCGGTTGCTGGATGGCCTGGATGATCTGGATTGGCCGCATTCGACGCGAACGATGCAGAAGGAATGGATCGGTCGAAGCGAGGGAGCGGAAATTGATTTTCAACTGGAGGAG
>CAZLXE010000009.1:0-24595 GCA_964563005.1 uncultured Isosphaeraceae bacterium | reverse complement strand
GAAGGAATGGATCGGTCGAAGCGAGGGAGCGGAAATTGATTTTCAACTGGAGGAGAGGCAGGGGTCTATTCGGGTGTACACGACTCGTCCGGATACGGTTTTCGGGGCTACTTATATGGTGCTGGCTCCGGAGCATCCTCTTCTGGAAGAGATGTTGGCCAACCCGGTTTCGGGGGCAGACGGAAAGGTAATCCGCGAGTATGTAGAGAAGGCGCGGCATCGGTCTGATGTGGACCGGATGGCGGATGCCCGGGAGAAGACGGGGGTGTTTACGGGGTGGTTTGCAATCAATCCGGCAACCGGGAAGCGGGTACCGATCTGGGTGGCGGATTATGTTCTGATGGGATATGGGCACGGCGCGATCATGGCGGTGCCGGCACACGATCAACGGGATTTTGATTTCGCGAAGGCGTTCGGTCTGGATATTGTGGATGTGGTGCATAGCAAGGCGTTGGAGGCGTTGCGGGAAGGTGCGGTTCGTCTGATGGATCACGGGGGTAGTGATGAGACGCGGCTGGAAATACTGACGGACTTTGTAGCGCTGTGCGTGAACTGGCAAGGGGATGATTATGATGAGGCGTGGAAAATCGTATCCATGCGGAGAAGTGAACGACCAGAGACATTTCGGGAGTCGCCGGGCGAAGAGGTTCAGCAGCGGGGATCGATTTCAACTATCTGGAGGGAGACGCTCGATGATTTCGCGCAGGGTGATCTGGATGGGCTGATGGAGGCGGCGGGGCAATGGCGATTGGTGGGCCGAACCGGTGCGGCTCTGACGGAAAGCGGACGGTGCGTTCATTCCGCCAATGATGAAGTCTCCTTGGATGGCCTGGATATTCCGGAGGCGAAGAAAACGATCATCGAATGGCTGGAAATGAAGGGTTGCGGTCGGAGTAAGGTGAATTTTAAATTGCGGGATTGGCTGTTCAGTCGGCAGCGGTACTGGGGAGAGCCGTTCCCGGTGGTGTTTGATAAGGAGGGGCATCATCATCCGGTGGATGCGTCCATGCTTCCGGTGGTGCTGCCGGTACTCGATGACTATACCCCGGCGGTATCGGATACACCGGCTCCGCTGCTGGCAAAGGCGACGGATTGGGTGCAGACCACGGCGGCGGAGGTTGGTTGTCTGGATGATCTGGCCCTTGATGAATTGTTGACACGGGAGACGAACACGATGCCGGGGTGGGCGGGATCATGTTGGTATTTTCTTCGCTATTGCGACCCCCGGAATCCGGAGCGATTGATTTCACAAGAGGCGGAGCGATATTGGATGGGAACGGGCAAGGATGGGGGTGTTGATCTGTATATCGGGGGGGCGGAGCATGCGGTTCTGCATTTGTTGTACGCTCGTTTCTGGCACAAGATTCTTTTTGATCTGGGGGAGGTGAGCACGCCGGAGCCATTCCAGAAACTGTTTCATCAGGGGATGATTACTTCGCATGCCTATCAGCGGAAAGATAAGACGCTGGCTCCGGTGGATATGGTGGAGGAGGGCAGTAATGGTACATTTGTCGAGACGGCAACAGGAGAAGCGGTGACTCCGGTGGTGGCGAAGATGAGCAAGTCGCTTAAAAATGTGATCAATCCGGATGTGGTGATCGCGGAGTATGGGGCGGATACTTTTCGGCTGTATGAAATGGCGATGGGGCCATTGGAGCAGTCGAAGCCGTGGAATACACGGGATATTGTGGGGGTCTATCGTTTTCTGCAGCGGGCGTGGCGGCTGGTGGTGGATGAGGAGACGGGTGATTTGCGATTAAGCGAGGAGAAGGACGATGGGGTTGAAAAGCGATTGCATCGAACCATTGACAAGGTGGGCGGGGATATTGAGCGACTGGCGTTTAACACGGCAATTGCGGCGATGATTGAATTTGTGAATTACGCTACTTCGTCTGGGGGATTGACGGCGGATCAACTGGACCGGTTCCTGGTGGTACTTTCTCCGTTTGCCCCACATATGGCGGAGGAGTTGTGGTCGAAGAGAGGAAATGAGGGGACGATGGCGTATGCAGCATGGCCAGAGGTTGATGAGGCGATGTTGCGAGAGGATGAGGTGGAGATGCCGGTTCAGATTCTGGGAAAGGTGCGCAGCCGCATTGTGGTGGCAGCGGGTGCGAATGAGGAGACGGTGAAGCAAATGGCGCTGGAGGATGAGCGGATTAAGGCACTCCTGGAAGGGAAGACGGTGCGGAAAGTGATTGTAGTCGCGGGGAAGATAGTTAATATTGTGGCGAATTAATGCTGATGCGCTAAAAATTCCCCCGATTCCGTATTTTTTTCTGGGTTTCGTGGCATTTACGCCGTACACTTGGAGGTATGGCACGGAATGGTCACCAACTGGTAAACGACACTGAGGTCATTGGCACCTCTCGGGATTGGAGTGTATTGCGCCGGTGCGATGACCCTCAGCAGGCCCGGATGATTCGTACCTGTCTTTCCGCCATGGGTTTTGAGACGCGGTTGGTGGTCAACGGAAATATCCTCGACAACGCTGGCGATGCTCCTCTTTCTTCCTCTCCGGTGGTGGAAGTTCCTGAAAGCAGCTGGGCTGATCTGAATGATGTACTGGATGAACTTCTGGAAGAGCAGGCATCATTTGATGAGAGCATCCGCGTGCGCAACCGGAATCATCGACGACTGGGACGGTGGCTGTTTCTGGGGTTCATTCTGATCGTGATTTTTATGGCGGTGTTTCGAATTATCGAACTTTGACGAAGCAGAGCATTGAGAGGGTTGGGGATGGTACACTTCACTTATGACAGAACTCCAGACTGAAACAGTTTCCGATACTCAAGACAATATCAGGAAAGGATGGGGGATCGAACAGCCCGTTCCCTTTGCATATCTGATCGAATGGAGGGAGCCGGGGGAGGGGACTGCAGAGGCGGTGGTTCGGGCACTGGGTGATATTCCAGACGGGTCGGTGGAGTGGGTTAACTGCCCGGAGATTCCTCCGGAGCAGCGGGAGGAAGGAATTGCGTGGATGGTGAAGGTAAGTCATCCTCGATTTTTTGCCGATGTGCTGATCATCGGAGCGGGTGATCCCAAGGCCGAAGAGGGGATGGGGGTGCTCACGATTCAGTTTATGGGAGTGCTCAACCCGGCGGATGCGTATACGGATCATGTTTTTTATATTCGGCTTTTAGCCCGGGCGTTTCCGACATCGCCGTTGCTGAGCGATCCTGCTTTGGAACTGGCGTACAGTCGTCATGATCTAGAGACTTTTTTCCTCAATGAGCAGTTCGATCCCCCTCTGAATGTGCTGTGGTCAGTGGAATCAAAGGCGGTGGATAATCCAGAGAAGGATCCGAAGGCGGCAATCTGGCTTTATACGCGGGGATTGCTTCGTTGCGGGTTGCCCGAACTGGAAATGCTGGGAGTGACAGCGGAGACAGCGGATGCGGCGGCACACCTCCTTGACTGTATTGCGGGGCTGTTGATGGAGAATCCTTTGCCCATGCCGGGTGAGCGGTTTGAGATCGGGCCGGAATTGCCGGTTTGGTTCATTCCCTGGCTGGCATTGGAGGGTGATATTCCTGATGACCATCCAGCATCGCTGACGACCCAGGTCGAGCGGGAGAATCCTACTTTGCAGAGAGTACGGGCCGTGATTTGTGGTGTGCGGGGGGAAACATCGGAACATCCCCCGTGGTTCTGGCCGATCGAGGCGGCGGCAGCGGTGAGGCAGCATCGTTCTCCGCTGTATCTTCCAGGTCAGGTGACGAAACGCCAGGAGCAAATGGCCAGGGCCACCTGGACATATTTTATCAATGAATTCTCCGCCCAACAGCGAGATGGGGATGCCGGGGCTTCTCCGGAGGGACCGACTTTTCTGGTTCAATCCGGGGCACCGTTTCTCGATGGCGATGGGTCGGTGGTCAGCCGCGAGCATCTCTGGTATCGGGTTGTGGATATTGAAAATGAGGTGGCGGTGACGGAACTGGTGTCTCCAGTTCGGAATGCGGCGGGGCCGGGGGGGGATTCCATCCGAATTCCTGTCGAGCAGGTGACGGACTGGAAATTTTTCCATGATGGGGACTGGGCCTCGCCGGAGATTGCTCTGGCGGCACTGTCGCAAAAGCGAGGCGGGAAAGATGAAGGGAATAGTGAATGACCGGCAACCCAGATGCACTGGTGACGCTCACGGTGAAACCCACCGAGTTTGAGGCGGAGGTACTGGTAGCGGTGTTGATGTCTGAGGGAATCGAGGCCAGATCTTTTGCCGGTCATCGGGTGAGCATGGCGTTCGCGGGCGACTTATTCGGGGTACCGGTGAAGGTGTTTGCCGCCGATCTGGAGCGGGCATCTGAAGTCCTTAAACAAAATAGGCAGGATTCGGTGGATATTGACTGGGATGAGGTTGATGTGGGAACCCCGGAGCAGGGGCAAAGTTTGAGGGAGACGGGAGATCATGAGTATGATCCGAACCGAATGCCGTGGCTGGCAAGAATATCATTCGGGGTCATTCTGGGATTGATCGCTCTGGTGCTGATTTCGGCTCTGGTATCCTGGTTTCTTTGATTTTCAATCCGCCGCCTCATCTGGCATCAGTTCGGCAAATCGCTCGGCGATGCGTTGCCGGTAGGTACGGTCGTACTCGTTCAGATCCGGTTGGGTCGCCATGTCCCGGAGAAGTTCGAGGCGCAAACGCCAGGAACGACGGAGTGCTTCGGTGTCCTCGAAGGCGCCCCGCTCCAGAAGGCGAACCTGGTTGCGGAGCAGGCGAATATCCTGATGGCGGTCGAGAAATGAATTCGGAAACTCGGGGATAGGAATTCGAAAGGGGTCTTCCTGATCGCTGAGAAACTGAATGAGTTTTGGTTTCACTTTACTCTCATAGTGTTGAGTAACCGCACGGACCTGACTCAGGCGTTCCTGATCCAACGGAGATTGGCCAGTATTCTCGGCAAACAGGATGTCGGTAGAGCCGAGGAGAAGAGAAATTTCGAGTGATTCGAGGATCACTTTTCCCGCTTCATCTTTCTGGATTTCCTGTTGATCGTCGAGAAGGGGACGCGACACGGCCAGGATAACCGGTTCGCCGGGGGGGCGATTCTGGACAAATTTTACAAGATCCAAGCTGGAAAAGAGGAGATTCCCATCCACCTTGGTAATCAGGTCACCAATCTCTAAAACCTCTTCGGCAGGAAGATCGGGAATCAGACCGGTGATGAGCACGGCTCCCGGTCCATCGGGCGATGCTGGCCGCCAGTTCATTTGGATCCCCAGGGCGCCGCGGGGATGGGAGAGGAGTTTATGGGAAACCAAGCGAATAAGACGACTGCGTTGCTCCAAGGACAACTCAACCTGATCGAGGATGGCATACATATGCTGTTCATCAGGCACGGCTTTCAGGAGACGCTGCATGGCCTGTTCCCGGTTCTGAAAATCTGGCTCGTCCAACATGGCGACGAGGGCCAGAATTTCTGGAGTGGGAGCGAAGGCAATTCTTTCCTCCTCGCTCAGACCCGAGAAGCGCACCACAGAGCCGACTTGGGGAGCCATGCGTCCGTTCTGCATGCCTTTTTCTATAATAATCTGGATATCCTCCTTCTTGAGAATCACATCCTGAGCCCAGACGAGGGTTGGAAACAGGGTCAGCCCGATTATGGCCGTTCCCAGAACAAGACCGGAAGTGAATCCCAATGGAGCGGGCAGACAAGTTTTTGATCTGTGTTTATGCATCTTAGTCATCCCCATTGACGGGTTAAAGTTTCAAGGCGTCGGTAATCCATTCTACGGTTCGTTTGACGGTGAGGAGAAATGAAAAACCCGGAATTTTGCCAAATTTTCCGGTCTCGGCGATGGGAATGACGCATTCCATAATCAAGGCCTCAATCATCAAGGAGGGCAGAATGTGTTGTTCTGATGAGGACAGCGGGGACTGGGCTGCGGAATCATAGCCCTTCAATACCCCCTCGATCAATGCCCGATCCAACTTACCGGACGATTCCTGATTTGATTTCAGAGACATGGAGAACTGGAGAAGGGTATTGGCCACATCAGCCACCCGGGGTTCGTTGCGGGCGGTATCAAAGTCGAGTACAGCGACGACGGCCCGGTCGCGATAGAGCAAATTGCCGGGATGCCAGTCGCCGTGGTTAATCACCATTGGCCAAACCGGGAAATCTGAGTCCATAACTACCTGCATGACCTGGCGATATCGGCCACGAAGGGCATCACAGATGGGGGGTACATCCGGTTGAATACTGGATGCACTGATTCGGGCGATCGCGGTGGGGATTCGGGTAATTGCATGATCCACTTTTTCTGCATTGCCGTGATATCCCGGGCCGAGGGGAATGGGGCCAATCATTTTCCCTGCCATAAGTCGGTGAAAATGACCAAGGGCAATCCCGGATTGAATTGCTTCATCCGGGGAGAGATCGAAACGGCGTCCGCGTACATATTCAAAGAGTTCATAGACTGATCCCTCAAATCGGAGCACGGAACCACCGTTTTGTTGGGTGCTCAGAAGCCGGGGCACGGGGAATCCCCTTTCATGGAGATGGTGCTGGATTCGATGGGTGAACTCCACCCGCTTTTCATCATCTCTTCCGGGGGCGCGGCGTTTGAGGAGAAACTCACCCCGGTCGGCCACAATCTTCACTTTGGGAGAGCGACGGGATCCTCGAGGGTATTTGCGAATACTGCGAATAACGCCGAGGTCATAGTGGCTGAGTACCGCCGCCAATTCTTCGACCCGATATTCGGCCTGCTTTTCAACTCGTTCCCGCTCGAAGGGCTCGATGTGGGGGATGTAGGTGGGTCGTTTTGTACTACCACCAGATTTCCCGAGAGCGGGATCTGGATAGTCTGATCTCCGTTCCCCTGCATACCTGGCCATTATCTGCGATTACTCGACATTCTGAACCTGCTCTTTAATGCGGTCGATTGCTCCCTTGATTTCCACGATGCGTTTGGAAATCTGGACATCGAGGCATTTGCTGCCGATGGTGTTGGCCTCCCGAAGCATTTCCTGGGCGAGAAAATCGAGAGTGCGACCGGATGGTTCGGCACTCTCGTGATCGATGATTTCAGCGAATTGCTCAAGATGGCCGTGGAGACGACTGACTTCCTCTGCAATGTCTGATTTTTCGGCAAAAATAGCGACTTCACGGATAAGATCCTCCTCACGCACGGCCAGACCGGATTCCGCCATCAAAGACTCCATACGATCTCGAAGTCGCTGCAGATACAGTTCGACGATTTCGGGTGATCGGGCACTGAGTACACGGAGATGCTCAGCAATCTGACCGCAATGTTTATGAAGTTCAGCGTGAAGGGTTTCTCCTTCTCTGGTCCGCATGGCGATCAAACGATCGCAGGCTTCATCCACGAGTCGAAGCAGCACGACCTGGGCTTCCTTCACTCTGGCTTGCTCCGGCTCAATGGCCATGACACCGGGGAGCATGATGAGGTCGCCGAGATTGATGGTCGTGGAGTTGTTGCTCAGCCCGGGTACGGCGAGCAGTTGATCGAGATAGCGCTGCATGGCCCGGGTATTGATGCGGGCGGCAGCGTTCGCGGACATGTCTGTGTAACGAACGGAAAGAATGACCGTGCCGCGAGTAAGACGACGCGCAAGAGCCGCTTCTAAATCCGCTTCCAATCCCTGAATTTCTTCGGGGAGGCGAATCTGCGATTTGAAGTATTTGTTGTTGAGTGAACGAATTTCGACGGCATAATGCGCGCCATCGACTTCGACTGTGGCACTGCCGAAACCTGTCATCGATCGAATCATGGTGATCTATTCTCCACCATCACCGGATGGAATGGCGGTCGGAGGCGGATTTTCACCCGCAGGTTTTGGTGGAGGAGTCGCCTGGCGTTCCCGATTTTCCTGCTGAATATCAAACGGGACATCTTCCGGTTTGACCGGAGTAATCTCAAGCCCCCCGGGTAAGCCCCCGGATTCACCTCCGGTCGTGCCTTGATCAGTTACGGACACAGGAAGCGGAGCAGGCGAGTCAGGATTGGCATCAAAGGGCGTACTCGATGAAATACCAGGGGACGGATTGACCACGGGAACTGCCTGGGGAGCAGTGTCGATTTTATTCAGGCCTATGGCAAGCCCGATGTAAATGACAAAAGCACAGACGGTGATGGTAGTCAGGGCATCCCCAACGCGGCCGCCAAAGACGGTATCGGTACCCCCTCCCCCGGCTCCGCCGAAGGCCCCGGCAAGGCCTCCACCCTGGGGGCGCTGGACGAGGATGATGAGGATCATGGACACCGATATGACGATGAACGCGATCATGGTGATAATGAACCATATATTCATGCGGAATAATCCTTAGTGAGAACAGCGACTGAATCGGTCGCCGCCACAATAATGGCGTGAAAATTGTCGGGGTCAAGTGCGGCCCCCCCGATCAGCCCGCCATCGAGGTTGGGCTGGACAAAAAGTTCAGAAGCGTTTTGGGGCTTTACCGATCCGCCATATTGGATTCGTGTGGCATTGGCAACGGTATCATCGAATAAATCACTCAATTTGGTGCGAATACAAGCATGCATTTGCTCGGCATCATGGGGAGTGGCGGTTTTCCCGGTACCAATGGCCCATACGGGTTCGTAGGCAATGGTGATTGCGTTCATCTGTTCCCGGGAAATACCTGACAGTCCGGCTTTCAACTGATTGAGGGTTATTTGCTCTGCCTGGTCGCTTTCCCGCTGGTTGAGGGTTTCTCCGAGGCAGAGGATGACTTCCATTCCCGCCGTCAAGGCAGCCCGAGTCTTGGCGTTCACCAAATCATCGTCTTCGCCAATGACATGGCGGCGTTCTGAATGCCCGGCGAGGACGATGCTGACGCCCAAGTCGGCGAGCATGGCACAACTGACTTCACCAGTAAAGGCACCATCGGGATGGGGGGAGACATCCTGCGCTCCCAAGCGGACTCCTGATCCTTTCAGACCCTGTCCCACCTCATAAAGGTACGGGAATGGGGGAAAAACAGCGATATCACAGGTTGGGGTGAGTTTGCCGCTCTTCATCGCGACCGCTTCAGCCAGATTCTTGGCGGAGGTGCGATTGGTATTCATTTTCCAGTTGCCGCCTACAAAGGGCTTGCGATGAGGCATGGGGAAATCCGGGGAGGGGTCTTGGGAAACGGGTCGTTTAATGTGAATGGGGGATCATACCGATTTGGCTTGATTTTCACCAGTTTTGGCAATACCCAATTAAATACTTTCTGAATCTGGAGAAGGCGATATCATGGGTGTGAATCATGTCTGAAAGCACACTTATTTCGTCAATTCGTTCTGCGGCCCAAATCCGCAAGGAGTTTATCGACTTTTTTGTGGAGAAGCAGGGGCATACTTTCGCTCCTTCCTCACCTGTAGTGCCGCATGACGATCCGACCCTGTTGTTCACAAATGCTGGAATGAATCAATTCAAAGATGTTTTTCTGGCTCAGGGGAATCGGGAGTATTCCCGGGCGGTGAATACGCAGAAGTGCATCCGGGCGGGGGGGAAACACAATGATCTGGAGGATGTGGGGCGGGACACCTATCACCATACTTTCTTCGAGATGCTGGGGAACTGGTCGTTTGGGGATTATTTCAAGCCCGAGGCGATTGCCTGGGCGTGGGAATTACTGACCGACCCCGATGGGTGGGGATTGGATCCACAGCGGCTTTATGTCACAGTGTTTGCGGGCGATGAGGCGGATGGGCTTCAGCCCGATCTGGAGGCGGAAGAGATTTGGAAGCGGTTCGTGCCGGGGGAGCGAATCAGCCGTTGGGATAAGAAAGATAATTTCTGGGAGATGGGGGAGACGGGTCCTTGTGGACCATGCAGTGAAATTCACTATGACGGCCGACCCCCGGATTTAAGAGAGAAGGTTTCTGGAAGTGACCTGGTGAACCGGGATCATCCGGATGTGATTGAAATCTGGAATCTGGTGTTTATTCAGTTCAATCGGGGTGAGGGGGGTGCGCTCACTCCCCTTCCCGCGAAACATGTGGATACGGGCATGGGGTTCGAGCGGTTGGTGCGGATTCTGCAGGGGAAGACCAGCAATTACGACACGGATATCTGGTCCCCGATTTTTAAGGCCATTGGTCAGGAGACAGGGACGAGGAAATATTCCGGGTTGTTGGATGATCCGGTTGATGTGGCGTACCGGGTGCTGGCCGATCATGTTCGTTGTCTTACCGTGGCCCTGACAGATGGGGCGCGGCCGGGGAATGAGGGACGGAGTTATGTGCTGAGACGCATTTTACGAAGGGCGGTTCGGGTGGCGCATCAGACGATGGGGGTGAAGGGGCCAGTGTTGTTCAAGTTGGTGCCGGCGGTGGTGGAATCGCTGGGAGAAGCGTTTCCCGAATTGAAAAAGAATCCGGAGCAGGTGGCGCATGTGATCAAGGAAGAGGAAGAGAGTTTTTTGAAGACGCTGGATCGGGGTTTGATACTCTTTGATGAGGCGGCGGGGCGAACAGATGATCATTCGATTGCGGCTCAAGATGCTTTTAAACTTCACGACACTTATGGGTTTCCGATTGATTTAACGCGGGTGATGGCGGAGGAACGGGGGATGACGGTGGATTTAAAGGGGTATGAGAAATTGATGGAGGATGCGCGGGTGCGAAGTCGGTCGGGAGGCGATGATTCCAAGCAGATTTTTACGCTTCCTCCCGAGGCGATGGCCCGGCTCAAGCATCTCAATATCGAGGCGACACACGACGAAGCGAAGTACGCCAATAAGCCAATCACCGCCCGTCTTCGGGCAATATGGAATGGAACGGATTTCGATGAACACTCGATCAATGTGGGGAAGTACGAATTGGTGGCTCTGATCACGGATCGCACGAATTTCTATGCTGAGCAAGGAGGGCAGATTTTCGACACGGGGACGATTCGGGATGTGGATGATGATCACAGCAATTTCAAGGTATTGGAAACACATTCTTTCGGTGAATACATCCTCCATTTTGGTCGGTTGGGGGAAGGGCGGATAACGGTGGGGGAATCGGTGCAGTTGACGGTGGGTCGAGCCCGGCGACTGGCCATTCAGGCCAATCATACGGCGACACATCTGCTCAATCTGGCTTTGCGAGCGGTGCTGGTAGATGAAGAGATCAATCAGAAGGGTTCGCTGGTGGCGGAGGATCGACTGCGTTTTGATTTCACCTGCGGGCGGGGTATGAAACCACAGGAAATGGAACAGGTGGAAGCGATGGTTAACAAGAGCATTGCGGAGAATCTTGCGGTGCATACGGACACCGTTCCGCTGGCTTTGGCGAAGAAGATTCATGGGGTGCGAGCGGTATTCGGGGAACGGTATCCCGATCCGGTACGAGTGGTGAGTATTGGAGTCCCGGTCGTCGATCTGGTACAGAATGTGAATAATGCAGATTGGCAGAATTCATCCATCGAATTCTGTGGGGGGACGCACCTGGCGACGACGGAGGAAGCCGGGCAATTTGTGCTGATTCACGAATCGGCATTGGCGGCAGGAGTGCGGCGAATCACGGCGCTCACCGGAGCGGCGGCGGTGGCGGCAAAGCAGACGGGTGAGGAATTGGCGGGACGAGTGACACGGGCGGAATCACTTGAAGGTGATGCCCTGGTTTCGGCTTATGATGATTTGGCGAAACTGGTGGATGAGATGACACTTTCCACTGCGGTGCGACTGCGAATCCGGGGACAACTCGACGCTCTGCATGAGCGGGTAAAAGTTCATCGCAAACAGGCCCAGTCCGCCTCGCGCGATGTCGTGGTGGAGCGGGCACGGACGATTGCTTCTGGGACACAGGGTGATTTTGTGGTGGAGAAAATAGCGGGGGCGACAATAGAAATGCTGGGATCGGCGATGGATGTGATTCGGGCGAAGCAAGCGGATGCGGCCATCATGCTCTTCAGCGCGGATATTGAAGCGGGGAAGGTGTCTATTGTGGCGAGTGTTTCAAAGTCACTCATCGCACGGGGACTCAAGGCGGGGGACTGGGTGAAGGTGGCGGCGGGGGCATGCGGAGGAGGAGGCGGGGGACGACCGGATCGGGCCCAGGCGGGGGGAAAGGATCCCTCGAAAATTGATGAGGCGATGGAGATGGCACAGGACTTTGCCCGGAGAGCGATAGAATCATGAGTCAACAAGAGTCTTCAACCGAGAAACAACTTCCCGAAGTGGCTCAGCAGGTCGATTCGAGGATCATCAAGCAGTTCATGACCGAGATCAAATCGGCGGAACAGCAGGTGGGCGAGCATGTTATTCAGGCCCTGCAAGCGGATGATACGGTGGCGGTGCTGACCACGGTGGTGGTGGGCGGTGACGGGGGGCAGCGAATTGTGTCTGCCGCTCTCGATCCCGAGCAGATGCAACAGGTGCGGGAATTGCTGGCAGGGGCGCAGGAGCAGCGGGATGAGCATATTCCCTGCGTGGGATTTCATTGCTTTGTGAAACCCAGGCAAACGAATACTCCAAATTCAGAGGAGAAGAAATCATGACCTCCACAGACGCCATCCCCCGCCTTTCTTCCCTGAATCTGAAATCACTGGGGCAGCGCATCGCCCGACTCGATCATTTTTTCCAGGCCCGCATGCGCAATCGTTTCGGTAAAACGGTCAAACTGCTCACACCACATATTCCACGGGGGAGTGTGATTCTCGACATCGGGGCGAACCACGGCAAATTCACCAAAAACTTCGCCAAATTGCATGGCGGAAGTTGCCGAGTTCATGCGTTTGAACCTCTGGAATACAATTATACGCTGCTTGCAACAATCACAAACAAATACGCGAATGTGACGATTCATAGAATTGCCCTTTCTGATTCGGCGGGAGAAACAGAATTCTTTGTGCCGGTTCGCAGTTCGGGGCGTATCTCACCGGGTAGCGGTCATTTGGGAATCAAGTCGGGGGTGGATCATGCGGGGACAGGCACAGCGAAGAAAGTCTGCCGCGAAACGGTGCAGACGGATACGCTTGATGCTTTGATGGAGCGGGAGAAATTCAACCGGCTGGACTTCATCAAGATGGATGTGCAGGGGGCAGAACCACTGATACTCAGGGGGGGATTGGCCTCTATCCGTACCCATACACCAGCGATTTACACCGAAGTTTGCCGCGGCCTCCCTGCATACAACGGGCTCACGGTTCACGACACCATCAATCCTCTTTTGGAACTGGGATATGAGATGTTCATTGTGGATGAAGAGGCGGGAATGATCGAACCCTGCCCCGAGTTTCGGCCCGAGTGCATCAATTATCTGTTTTTGCATCCGAGGAAAAAGTAGGCATCAACGCATGGAGTTTATGATGGACAATTCTCTTCCTCTTTTTTCGATTTCGCTGGCCCAGTGGTCGTTACACCGGACAATCTTTGCGAGCGAGTTGGATCCGCTTGATTTTCCTCTGGTGGCGAAAGAGGATTTTAGTCTTTGTGGGGTGGAGTATGTCAATACTTTTTATAAAGATCATCGGGATGACGCCGCATACTGGCTCGATCTCAAACGGAGGTCATCCGATCTAGGTGTGACCAATCTGCTCATCATGATCGACCATGAAGGAGATCTGGGAGATCCCCGGAAGGCAAAGCAAACTGCAGCGGTCAATCAGCATATGCACTGGGCGGAGATTGCCGCGGGATTGGGCTGTCATTCCATTCGGGTGAATGCTCGGTCGGAGGGAACGCCGGAGGAGCAGGCCGTGCTGGTTGCGGAAGGGCTGCATCAGCTCTGCGAAGCAGTGGAACCCCTCAATCTCAATGTCCTCGTCGAGAATCACGGCGGCCTCTCTTCCAATGGAAAGTGGTTGACATCAGTGATCAAAACCGTCGATCACCCCCTCTGTGGAACGCTGCCTGACTTCGGTAATTTTCTTCTCGACCGAAACGCCGACACCTGGTATGACCGATATGTCGGTGTAACCGAAATGATTCCCTTTGCTAAAGCGGTCAGCGCGAAATCCAACGATTTTGATGCTGACGGCAACGAAATCCATACCGACTTCCGTCGCATGATGCAGATTGTCCTGGACGCCGGATACCGGGGCTGGGTGGGGGTGGAATACGAAGGAGAGTCACTTGCCGAGCCGGAGGGAATTCGGCACACGATTGCGCTTTTGAAACGGGTGCGGGATGAACTTACGCTGGCGAATGCAGAACAGATGACGGTTTCTCCGACTTGATGGTCGCTTCCCGATTTTCCACCCCCATGGATTCTTCAAATCTTCATTCCAATTCCTCATCTCCCGAGCGGCGCGATGTTTCCCGCGACGATGGGGAACGGAGAATTCATTATGACGCGGTGTTTACGCTGGCTCGGGCGAGTGAAGCGCACGATCCCGAAACGGGTGCGCATCTGCTGCGAATCAGGGAAATTGTGGAGCGCATTGCATTGCAGATGAATTATAAACCCGAAGAGGCGGCCACACTGGCCATTGACGCGATGCTGCACGATGTGGGAAAACTGAATATTCCCCGGGAGGTACTGCAAAAAGAGGGACCGCTGACGCCCGAAGAGCGGGAACTGATGGAATCGCACACCTTGCGGGGGGAGGAGTTGCTGGCCGATCGCCCTTCATTCCACCGGGCTGCGATCATCGCCCGCTCTCATCATGAAGCGTGGGAAGGGGGCGGGTATCCGGATGGCCTGTCGGGTGATGCCATTCCCCTCGAGGCCCGCATCACGGCGGTGGCGGATGTCCTGGATGCGCTCATTTCTGATCGGTGCTATAAGCAGGCGTGGTCGTATGAAGATGCCATGACCGAAGTGTGCGGTTTGTCGGAAAAACAGCTTGATCCGGCCGTGATCGAGGCACTTCATCGATGCAATGCGGCGGGAGGACTCTGTGCCATTTTTGATCTTCCTCCACAGTGCGTAACACTTGATTCATCAGCAGCACCGGACGATCTTCTACCGAAAAATGAATAATAAATTTTCCCGGAGAATGATCCACATTGCATAGACAATGGGAGTAGGCAATGCCTTGTGGTCATTCAATCGCCTTCGAATGAATTGACTATGACGGGCGAGACGCTCTTTCCACTCGTCAGGAAGAATCCCGGCCTATCGGTACTTCCACCAAGGCCCCCCCATCGATAATTCGGCGTACATGAGGCCTGACAATAATGTCATAGAGCAGGCGATTCCGACGGAGGATTTCGGTTTCATCCGTGGTGGGATTTCGCTCGGCCATCCCGGTTACGGCAAGAAGATACAGCCGCAGTGGCTCGGAAAAATGGACCATACGCTTCATATTGCAGGAAATAAGGTCTCCCACCCGCAGGGCAGGATCGTGGTTCACTTCCTCATGCAACACTTGCAACCCCCCCGCTGTTCCCATGCTGACGGCCCGAGTGCCGTAGCGGCTGAACTCCGCCACCAATTTCGTTCCCGGCAGTTCCACAAAGGCATCGATCCGGAGAAAATACTCTGTGGTTATTCCGAGTTTTCCGAGAAGATCTGAGAGACTTTGATTGTGGGTCCGGGACACCAGGTCAAATCCGTGCTCATAGCCCGCTTCCTTCAGCACTTGGGCGGTGTATTCGGTGCAATGCACGGCCTTTGGATCCAGCGGATCAAAGTAGCAATCGAAGGGTGTTTTTTCCTGTTCATGGCGCAGCGAGGATTCAACCATGCGTCGATTCTTTTTCTTGTCGGGCAGGCGATAAACTTTGATGTCGTAATAAGTCCGCAGGAATCGTTCGAGTGAAATATGCTCCACACTGCCGCGCATTTTTTCCAGCAGATGAGGAGTCTTCTGAAATAGTTTGAAGCGCCCCGTGGCATGGGAAACCACAACCTTTCCATGCCGTATGTCCACTACACCCGAGTGGGTGTAGTAGGAATATTGTCCTAAGGAAAGGCGAAGGAGAGTGGCCATGGCTCCGTTTTTTGCACCGAGGATGATGTCCCCCGGCTTCAGTTCGGAAGCGAGTCTTCGCAATGCGTCCCGACTCAATTTCTTGTCGAGGCCTCCTTCATTCGCGTCCAGCCGGGTATAAGTGTTCAGAGGTGGAGTGAGATGACACCCGGAGCCAAAGCACCACACCAGCAGGCACACGGCCAGCCATACCCCACGATGGGGTTTGCGTACTTCCTGTCTCGATATTGGTATCTTCGATTTCAGCAAAAGGATTTATTTTCCCATCATGAGGCGGAACAAGGGCACCAGAAAATTCGGAATCGTGGGGTCTGCCGTATACAGGTCTTTGGAAAAGGCGAATTCCCGCACCCCCGATTCTGTCCGGATTGTTTCCGTCAGTTCTTCCCGATTCATTGAACTATTTTCCGGGGGTTCGAGATCCTTCATCCACACATCGACTTCCTGCTCGGGAAATAAGTGACATCCTCCCAACATGCCCCAGCTCAAGGCCATGATGATTCCGTGTCGCACCCGCTTCTCTGAGATCCGGGCGAAATGAGGGCGCATCGACACGCCGGAGAATTTCCGGTGATCTGTTGATCTCACTTTATGTGATAGGGAAACATTATTGCGAAGATTCATCCGTTCACTCTTTCTCCATCCATGATTCCACCCGTCCTCTCGGCGTCCCCAAGGATGGTGAGACCAAGTTTACTATTCACCCATCGACAAACCAGTCCTTCATCTGGATTTTCAATCTGCGAACTCTCCCCTCTCGTTATATCCCAACCCTTCCCCACTTACTACAATCCCCTTCATGCGTGCTTCCATCATCACTTGCCAGGGAACTCCCGTTGCGTCCAATATCCGGCTGGTGGACGACTGGCCCGATCCCACACCCGGCCCGAACGAGGCCGTTATCCGCACAGAGGCCTCTGCTCTCAATCATCTTGATCTCTGGGTGGGAGCGGGCTTGCCGGGTCTCGATCTTGAATATCCGCGTATCGGTGGTTCTGATGGGGCGGGGGTGGTGGAGGCCGTGGGAAAGGAGGTGGATGCGTCGTGGGTGGGCAAGCGGGTGGTGCTGAACGCGGCGATCATGCAGCCGGACCCGATATTGCCGGGGCGTTCTCCGGCTTCGTCCGATATCTGCATGATCGGGGAACACCTTCCGGGAACGCATGCGGGTCGGTTTCTCGCTCCGGTGTCAAATCTTCTCGATATTGGAAAATGCGATCCCGGAGAAGCCGCGGCATTCGCGCTTACGCACCTGACGGCGTGGCGAATGATGGTGACGCGGGCGGGTTTGCGCCCGGGGGCGTGGGTGCTGATTACGGGGATCGGGGGCGGGGTGGCGCTGGCGGCTTTGAACATTGCCCGACACTTCGGTTGTCCGACGATTGTGACTTCCCGACATGAATGGAAACTGGAGCGGGCGAAGGAACTCGGGGCGGATATAGGGATTCTCGATACCGGGGAAGACTGGACCCGTGATGTGCGAGCCCAGACCGGCAAACGGGGGGTGGACATTTGTGTGGATTCCATCGGCAAGGCGGTTCACCTGAGTTGTCTTAAATCGCTGGCGAGGGGAGGCACTTATGTGTCCTGCGGCTGCACCACGGGATCGGATGCGACTTCTGATCTGACCCGCCTGTTCTGGAATCAACTGAACATTCTCGGTTCGACCATGGGCGACATGGATGAATTCCGCGAGGTGGTGGCGTTGTTCCGCTCGGGTACGCTCCGCCCCGTAGTGGACCGGGTGTATGAATCGACCGAGGCGGGGGACGCGTATGCCCGGTTGGAATCGGGCGAGCAATTCGGAAAAATCGTCATTCGCTGGCCGGGATAAAATTTCTTCACGCGGCTCATTGTTTCATGCACACTACACTGGACTCATCCTTGGCAACACCACCTCACATACTCGACTCCGTATGGCCCACACTTGATGCCGCCGTCGATACCCGGACCGATTTTCTGATTGAATTCCGTCGCCGACTGCATGCCCATCCCGAGCTGGCGGGGGAGGAACGGGACACTTCGGCAATGGTGGCGAAGGCGCTGGGCGATCTCGGGCTGGCGCCTCAGACGGGAAAAGACCAACTGGGGGTGGTGGTAGACATTGATCTCGGAGCACCGGATAAATCCTGCATTGCTCTGCGCGCGGAACTGGACTGTGTGGGGGTTCCCGATGAGAAGAATGCCCCGTATCGTTCCACTCGCACCGGGTGTTGTCATGCCTGTGGACATGATGCCCATACTGCGATGGTACTGACTGCGGCGAGCATCCTTCATGAACACCGCGATGTTCTTCGTTCCCTCGGTTTGAATCACACAATCCGAGCCATCTTTCAGCCCGCGGAGGAGGCGGCCTGGGGGGCGAAGGCGATGATCGAACAGGGTTTTCTTGAAAATACTGTGGGCATTCTCGCGTTGCATGTTGATCCCACACTTCGGGCGGGGACGGTGGGCCTGCGAAATGGACCGATCACGGCGGGGTGCCGGGTTTTTGAAATTTCCATTCAGGGCCGGGGTGGGCACACGGCCCGGCCTTTCGAAACGGTCGATCCCATTGCCGCCGCGGTTCAGCTCATCAGCCAATTTTATCAACTCGGGCCTCGGAGCATGGACCCTCGGTATCCGTTGGCGCTGTCGGTGGGGGCGGTGCAGGCGGGATCGGCGTTTAATGCGATTCCCGATTCGGCGATGGTGCGGGGGACTGTCCGCACGACCCGGAATATAGACATGGACGCCGTCTGCGCCCGTATGGAAGCGGTGGTGGAAGGGGTCAGCCGCAGCACGGGGACGACCATCGATCTGGATTTTCATATTTCCATTCCGGCAACGGACAACCACCCGGATCTCAATGCGTTTTTCGAGGATGCGGTCAAGCGTGTCGCGTCGGAGGAGTCGGTTCAGTGGATTGATGCCCCGAGTATGGGGGGGGAAGATTTTGCGTATTACGAGGAGAAAGTTCCCGGGGCGATTATTCGCCTCGGCACGACATCCGATGATCCGGGACACCGGTATCCACTCCATAACAGCCGCTTTGATCTGGATGAATCCGCTCTGCCTTTCGGGGTTAAACTTCTTCTTCATACGGCTCTTTCCACGGCGATGGCCTTTCCGTCGCCCGAGCACACTTGATAATTCCTCTATGGTGAATTGATCATGCGTTACACCTTCAACGGCAACGATACCCACACGCTCGGGGTTGAAGTCGAGCTTCAACTCATCGACCGGGAGACCCTTGCCCTCGCTCCCCGAATTCAGGAGGTGATGGATCGCGCTCCGGATCAGTTCCGGGCTTCGATCAAGCCGGAATTCATGCAATCTTATTGTGAAATCTGCACCGATGTGTGTCACTCGGTGAATGATGTCGAACAAGACCTGGCAGCGAAACTCGCGTGGGCAAGAGATACGGGAGAGGAATTGGGGCTGCATTTTCTCTGGAGTGGGGCGCATCCTTTCAGTCGCTGGAACGATCAGCAGATCAGTCCCGGGGAACGCTATGCCTGGCTCCTCGACGCGATGCAGGATGTGGCCCGGCGACTGGTGGTGTTCGGGCTTCATGTTCATGTGGGAGTTGATTCCGGCGACAAGGCCATTCAGATGTGCGACCGACTGCTTCGTCACCTGCCCACGCTGCTGGCTCTTTCCGCCAATTCTCCACTGTGGTGTGGACGCGACACGGGCATGCTTTCGTACCGTTCCAAAATCATGGAAGCCCTCCCGACAGCCGGTCTGCCTCCGATGCTGCGCAACTGGTCGGAATATGTGTGGCTCATCAATAATCTGAAGGCGACGGGATTCATTCAATCCATCAAGGAAATCTGGTGGGACGCCAGGCCGCACCACGAATTCGGCACGGTGGAAATCCGCATTATGGATCAGCCGCTCAATATGCCGCATCTTCTGGGCCTGGTGGCCCTCTGTCAGTCTCTGGTGGCGGGAATTTCTGTGGACATTGATAACGGGGCGTATCTGCACGACTGTCATCCCATGATCGCCACGCAGAACAAGTGGCATGCCGCTCGATATGGGATGGAGGCGACTTTCATCGACCCGGGGACCATGCTCGCCGTACCCGCACGGCAGATCGCACAGCGGCTCATCGAACGCTGCGCCCCCTATGCCGACCGTCTCGGGTCTCTCCATCACCTCCAGGAACTCGATGACATCATCACCCACGGCACGGGAGCCCGTCGTCAGCGGACTGTTTATCACCAAACCAATGATTCCCGCAAAGTGGTGGATTACCTCCTGAAGCAGAATCATCTCAATACCTCAAAATCGGAATCATCCTGACCAGATGGGGATCAGAAGTGGACAATTACCCTTCCATCCAAAAAATGTTCCGCCGATAAAGTTGCCCTTTCGCTGGTTCGATGAATAGAATGCCCCGATTCGCCCCCGCGCGTTTTGTGCGCTACACTCACCTTCGGGCTATGATAAAAGAAGACCCCTCGGAGTTGCGGCATATGATCAACACCTACTCACCCTTTTCGAATCCACTCATGACCGGCGATGAATCCGAAGTGGCTTTACCGGATTCCTCCGAGTCTTCTTCAGTTGACTCTGAGAGTGAATCCGGGGGCAATACGGCAACCCTCACCCCACCCCAAACCCGTCCTCAGCAACCCAAACTCGACCGCATGCCGCCGTGGAAAGTGCTTCTCCATAACGACGATCAGAATGAGATGGGATATGTGATCGAAACCATCACGGAATTGACTGCACTGACTCCGCAAACGGCGTTGATCCGGATGCTGGAAGCGCACGATACGGGGGTTGCTCTTCTGCTGGCGACCCATCAGGAATATGCCGAGCTTCTGCAGGAGCAGTTTGCCTCGAAACAACTGGTGGTGACGATTGAGCCGGATCGCTGAATTTTGCCCAGAATTGAGTTTTGAGGCAGGGAAGATTTTCGGAGGTATTCCCCGTTGAAGGAAATCACACTTCTTTTTACTCTGACAGAGGTTGCGGGATCCAAGAATCATTTTCTCCCAATCGTCCAACCCCGCAACCCCTAGCCGGGAGCGGGGGGTTATGATCCCCCTCATGCGGAGTTTTCGAAGCGACAATAATGCGGGGCTGTGTCCGGAGGCGGTGACGGCACTGATCGAGGCCAACGATGATGCGCACGAGGTCGGGTATGGAGATGATGCGTCGACAGAGCGGGCAGTAGCGGCATTTCGGGAGGTTTTTGGTCCTGAGGTGGCGGTGTTCTTTGTGGCCACGGGGACGGCGGCCAATACCCTGGCCATTGCTTCGTTGACCGAGCCGTGGGAGCAGGTGTTGTGTCATCGGCACAGTCATTGGAACGATGATGAGTCGACAGCGCCGGAGCGGATTACGCATTGCCGCACGACGGCGATTTCGGGGGTTGGGGGGGATGAGCCGAAACTGACGGTGAAGGATGTGGAGCGGGCGGGGGCGGGATTACGGGGGGATGTGCATCAGCCCCAGCCGGGGGTGCTGACGGTGAGTAATACCACGGAGTTCGGCACGGTGTATACGCCGGAGGAGATGCAAGCGCTTTGTGAGGTGGCGCATAGGCACGGATATCGGGTACATGTGGATGGGGCTCGATTCGCCAATGCCGTGGCATCTCTCGGTTGTGATCCTCGGGAATTGACGGTAAATGCGGGAGTGGATGCGTTGAGTTTCGGAGGAACAAAAAACGGGTTGGCGTTCGGAGAAGCAGTATTGTTTTTTCCGCAGGGTGATGGAACGGCGTACCAGCGGGCAGCGCGAACATTTCCCTTTCACCGAAAGGGAACGGGACATCTATTAAGCAAGCATCGGTTTGTGAGCGGGCCGTTCGCCAGGGTTCTCCAAGGCGATATCTGGTTGAAGCATGCCCGGCACGCGAATACGATGGCGACGCGGCTGGGACAGGGTTTGGCGGAGTTGGGGATTCCCCCGAGATTTCCGGTGGAGGCGAACGCCGTATTTGTGCAACTGGCTGAGGAGGTGGATCGGGCGCTCACACAGGCGGGACAGGGGTATTATCCGTTTGGAGATGCAGACTGGGGTCTAGTGCGATTGATGTGCAGTTGGAATACGACGGAGGAGGATGTCGCGGGATTCCTGGAAGTGATCCGACAAACGATCAGAGCGTGATCTTTGTTTCGCTGACTGCCGAGAGAGACCGATAACTGTGATTGATGTGGTTGTCTGAATCAATCCAGACACAGAAACCTATTTTCCTTCCGGGCTCCAGAAAACTTCCCTCGAGCTCCGAAGACGGGATTGTTCGTTGAATATAGTCATTGTTCAAGTTTTCCGGCTGCGCGGGTTAACTCGTCTCGGGAATTCGTCGATGTGGTAGGGGATGAGGGACTAATGACACTCCCGGCCTATTTCCCCGGCCGACACTTGGTGAGGTATTCTATGAGCCATCTCGAGAAAGATGTTTACACGACGGGTGAAGTAGCGAAGATTTGTAATGTCGCTTCTCGAACCGTCAGCAAATGGTTTGACTCCGGTCAACTCCAGGGCTATCGGATTCCCGGGTCGAAGGATCGCCGCATTCCGGTGAACAATTTGATCAAGTTCATGAAGGTTCACGGGATTCCCATGGACGGCTTGATGACGGGAAGCACCCGCATTCTCATCGTGGACAACGAAGAGGAAGTAGTGGACACCCTGCAGTCGATACTGAGCGAACAAACCAATTATGAAGTGAAGGTCGCCCGCAACGCCTTCGAAGCGGGGATTGAATGCGAGCGATATCGGCCTCATGTCATGTTGCTTGATTTGCATATCACAGACGCGGATGGAAGAGATATCTGCCGGACGATTCAGGAAAGTACCGATCTTCAGATGACGAAGATTGTGGGGATGAGTGGAAAACTGACCGATGGTCAAGCGGCCCAACTCACCCATCAGGGTTTTGAGAGCACCCTGAAAAAACCATTCAGTGTGCGTCAGGTGATCGAATCGATCGAACAGGCGCATGCCATTGTGTATTGAGGGATAGGACCTCATCCGCAAGGATGAGGGGCATGGCGCCGCGTTTCACTCCCGCCGGGGGCGAAACGCGGCGTTTTTTCTATGATGGGGTATGAAGTCCGAGAATCGAGGACGATTTCTGGTTCCCCCCGGGGAATCGTTGCCACCTCCCCGACCGGGGGTGCGCCATGTACACGCGGGACGATGGGGAACAATTGTCGCGGGTGACGAACTGCGGGAACGGGTGGAGGGGTATTTCTATTGGCCGATGATTGTGCTGGCATTGCTGGTGCTGCCGTTGTTGTTGATTGAGTTTCACCATGTCCCGGAAGGATGGCTGGCCTGGACGGTGGATATCGGGTTTGGCCTGATCTGGCTGGCGTTCCTGGTGGAGTTCATCATTAAGATTGCCATTGCGGAATCGCGGGTTGAATACATCAAACAGAACTGGTTGGATGTGATCATCATTATCCTGCCCCTGCTGAGGCCACTGCGTTTGGGATCGGCGGCGGCGCGGACGACGCGGGCGTTCCGATTGCGGGGGGTGGGAATGAAGTTCGCCCGATTGGTGTTCAGCTTCATTATCGGGATGGAAGCCACGGAACGCATGCTCGATCGAATGGGTGTCAAGGTGAAGGATGATCGTGATCTGCCGGAGGAAATGACGCGGCACCAGTTGATGGATGAAGTGAAGCAGTTGCGACGAAGGAGCGATGAGTGGGAACGCTGGCATGAAAAGGAGCAGGCATTTCTGGAGGGACGGGGGGTGGAAGCGTATGAGGGGGAGAGGCCGGTAGAGAAGGAGAAGCAGGGGCACGAAGCAATATGAATACAAACGGTGAATGACTCCGTACAATCTCGACCCATGCGTGTTGCCCTGGCTCAACTCAATCCGACGGTGGGGGATATTGAAGGGAATACCGATCGGATTCTGCAGGCAATGACTCGGGCACAGAAAGAGGGGGCGGAGATGCTGGTGACGGGGGAGATGGCGGTGATCGGTTATCCGCCGCGTGATCTGTTATTTCGGGAAGGGGTGGTGGAGCGATGTGAGGAGGCGGTGCAGAGGATTGCGGCGGAATCGGGAGAGATGGCCGTATTTGTGGGGCATCCGAGGTTCAGCGGAGAGGAAAAGGAGGTATTGCGGGAATTGAAGAAATGTCGGGGTTTGCGGGGACTGCGAGGGCTTCGGAACAGTGTGTCGGTGTGTCTGGGGGGGAGTGTCATAGGGTTCTATGACAAGCGACTACTGCCGGGGTATGACATTTTTGATGAGGATCGATATTTTGATGGAGGGAAGGAGCCGGGCGTGGTGGAGATCGGGGGAAAGCGGGTGGGGATGCTGATCTGCGAGGATTTGTGGCGGGCGAGGGATAATAATGCTGATCCCCACTACGCCGTAGATCCGGTTGTTGAAATAGCGGGTGAGGGCTGCGATCTGGTGGTCTGTTTGAATGCGACACCGTTTGAACCGGGCAAGGAACAGAAGCATAATTTGGACATGGCTTATCTACCCCATGACCTGGGTTGTCCATTGGTCATGGTGAATCAGGTGGGGGCAAACGATGATTTGATTTTTGATGGTCGGTCGAAGGTGGCTGGGCCGGATATCACGGTGACCCTACCCGGCTGGGAGGAACAGGTGAAGGTTGTCGATCTGAGTCATCCACCTTCCTCAAATTGGTCAAAGCTACTCCCGGATCCTCAGGAGGAAATATTCGAGGCACTGGCACTGGGCGTTCGAGACTATGTGCGGAAGACTGGACATTCGAAGGTGATTCTTGGATTATCCGGTGGCATTGACTCGGCGTTGACGGCGGTGATTGCAGC
>CAZLXE010000008.1:0-39749 GCA_964563005.1 uncultured Isosphaeraceae bacterium | reverse complement strand
CCCGCCACTGGAGTGGTTCATTCCCCCACCATTGATGTGATGGGGGTTCGGTTTGATGTTCCTGCCGGAACACCAGTGTACAACATGGCTCGTTCAGGTCTGACACTGACTGAATTGCGCGGTGCGGCTTTTCCCGGTCGTACTCAGAATGGTTTCGTGGGAGGAACAGCCATTGTTCAGGCGGATACCCTGAACGGCATTAATACGGCGTTCGATGTCTTCATTGAACCGAATGAAAATGTCATTGCGGGTCCAGTGACTCAGAACGACGCAGGTGGATTCGCGATTCTGGGTGTTCCCATTGTTCTCTTGACGGATGCCCGGATGCCCGGAAATGTCATCAACATTGATGGCGGTTTCGACACCACCCTTACCGGGGTTGCCGTGGGAACCTTCGGCAATGCCTGTGGCTACTACAGTGCCTTGGATGGTGCTTTCTATGCCTTTCTGATTGAGGTGGATAATACCCCAACAAATACTCCTCAAGAAACAGTGATCGCCCGAGCCCAGGGTCGCGATTTCAAGGATTTCAAAGCGAATGGCAGCTCCACTCAGTGCTGCAATCGGATCGACTTCTACGACGCTACGCTGTATGTGTCCACCGATACGCCAGCTTCTGCCTCTTTCCTCGGCTCTGTGGTGTCTGATCTCGTCTTTGATGCCCTCGGCAATCCCATGGGTCGCTGGCGATTGATTCTGGATCTCCAGGTCATGGGTCGAGCCAGCCCGACTTCGATCATCGCCGTGGACTCGGTCAACGGCTCCTTCGACATCTCGGATGTTGTAGTCCGCTGAGCCCTCGTTCTGAATTGTATTCAATCCTTCATCATCGCCCCGTTTCCGACCAGTCGGAAGCGGGACGGTTTTTTTATTCATGCCCCAAGTTGGAAGAGTGGGAGAGTCTGCTGTTTGGGACTAATGCGGCTACACTGCCCATCATGCTGGACGCTTTGCAAGACATTCAAGCCACCGGTCTCGCCGATCTGGAATCAATCCAAAGCCGGGATGATCTCGAACAGTGGCGGATTCGCTTTCTGGGCACGAAGGGAGCGATGCGTCAGATTATGCCGCGAATGAAGGAGGTGTCGAAGGCAGACAAGCCCGCCGTGGGCAAGCGGCTGAATGAGGTGAAGCAGGCGCTGGAAACGGCGTTTGAAAAAAAGAACGAATCCATATCAGATTCGTCGGCATCCGGGCCAGCCATTGATGTGACGGAGCCGGGTCTGCCGGTGGGGGAGGGGCGGCGACACATTCTCAGCCGCACCATTGATGAGATCATCGAGGTCTTCGCCCGGATGGGATTCACGGTGGCCTATGGGCCGGAGGTGGAGGATGAATTTCACAATTTCAATGCCCTGAATATTCCCCACGATCACCCGGCTCGCGATCCCATTGATAATTTTTATATGGGAGACGACCGGAACCTGCTCCTGCGGACGCAAACCTCGACCATCCAGATTCGCACGATGGAGAAGCAGGAACCGCCTCTGAAGATCATCGCCATCGGGCGGGTCTATCGTCCGGATACGCACGACGCAACTCACTACAGCATGTTCCATCAGGTGGAGGGGTTGTATGTCGATCGCAAGGTTACGATGGTCGATCTCAAGACCGCCCTGTTTCAGTTCGCCCGGGCGTATTTCGGCGAGGGGGCGGAAATCCGTATTCGTCCCAGTTTCTTCCCTTTCACCGAACCCTCGGCGGAGGTGGACATGAAAATGAAGGTGAAGGGAAAATGGCAGTGGGTTGAATTGGGAGGGTGCGGCATGGTTGATCCCAATGTGTTCGAGCAGGTGGGATACAATCCGGAGGAATGGACGGGCTATGCCTTCGGTTTGGGGATCGAACGGATTACCATGCGAAAATACGGGATTTCGGATATTCGGTGGCTATATGAGAATGACGCCCGTTTTTTGCGGCAGTTCTGAAGTTGTTGAAAGTGTCCTATTTGGACGGAATCGAGACATTTCCCCCTACTCTCCAGCGGTAAGAATGTAAGGTGAACAATTCTTACCATCAGGAGCCATGCCATGACCGATCAACCTCACGATCCCATCGAAACAACCGCAGCACCGGCAATGTCGCCACCGACTGACCCCGGGGAATGGGCGCCACCGGAGGAACTTTCGAAATGGCCCAAGGTCATCGGAATCATTTCTCTGGTGTATGCGATATTGGGGGGCGGGTGTATGCTGGCATCAGGTCTCATTGCTCCATTTTTCATGGAAAATCTCATGAAAATGGGAGGTATGGAGGTGTCCATGTCGGCCACCCTGAAATGGATTTCGGTCATTTCAGCGGGAGTGATTGTTCTCAACGGATTGCTGCTTCTGGTTGGATCCATCAAGTTGATTCAGCGCAAACCATCGGGGGTATCCCTGATCAAGAAGTGGGCGGTGATCCGGTTGGTGCTCTTGGTAGGGCAGTTGGGGGTGGCGTTTTATACAATGCCAGATCAAATTACTTTTCAACGGGATATGCTGGATGCTCAGAACGCACAACTCAAAAAAGCAGGCCAGCCGATGGTCGTGAAGACCGATGATGACCTCCAGAGACAGGTTCTTTGGCAGACGGGGGGAGGCATCGGTTATCTGGCACTTTTCCCCTTGTTTAATGGGCTCTATCTTTCCCGTCGCAAGATTGAAACAGAGGTACAGAGTTGGGGTACCGACATCGCGATCTGAGCATTAATCGAGGATGCTCTGCGGGTATGGTTGGAGTATCCAGTCAAAGCGACTAAACTCAAATCAGCGTGATCGCCCCGGTCGGGAGGTGGGACCACCTCGTTGTTTTGCCGATGGTGAAACCTTGTTCACATACACGGCCTGCACGCCGCCGGTTTTCATGAGCGTTCCGGTGACAGTGATGGTTTCGGCCATGCGGTTGATCAGCACCTCATGACCGGCTTGGTGCTTTTTGCCACCCATCATGATGTAGATGTCGCCTGTTTTGGTGACGATCCCGATAGGATTACCATCGGTGGCGCATTGAATTGCACAATTTCGATGCTTTTGGCCGTGCCCTTCGTGGTCGATGAAACACCAGAGATCAACCACTTCGCCGGTGACCCTGAAGTTCTTTTTGACTTCTTTGTGGCCGGTTTTCTGGGTGGTCTGGGCGAAGGCGGGGACGAAGAAGGCGGATACGAGAGCAAAAGCAAGCAGGGGCGTGAAGAGGGCTTTAATATTCATGAGATTCATCCTTTGGTTCAAGCGAGGGGAATGAGATTGTGGATTCCTGAGAGAAACCATCAACCGTGGTAATCTATTTCGTATTCCCTAAAATTATACGACATGAATTCCGCCACGCCACAATTATCCTTTCTCGATGAACTCGCCTGGCGGGGGCTCCTCCATCAGACGACTGCCGAGGCCGAACTTCGGAATTATCTTTCGCTACCTGGAAGGATGGGGTATTGCGGTTTTGATCCTACGGCGGATTCGCTGACGATCGGCAATCTGATTCCGATCATGCTGCTCAAACACTGGCAACGGGCCGGGCATACACCCATCGTGTTGATGGGGGGGGGAACGGGAATGATCGGCGATCCCTCGGGGAAGGATGATGAAAGGCAACTTATGTCCCGGGAACAGGTTGCGGCGAATGTCGATGGGCAACGATCCATCTTCAAACGAATCCTCGATTTTGATTCCGGATCGCCGAATGCAGCCGTGATAGTGAATAATCTGGATTGGTTGAATGAGTTGAATTTTCTCGAGGTGTTGCGGGATGTAGGGAAGCATTTCTCTGTAAACACGATGATTCAGAAGGACTCGGTGCGCGAGCGGTTGCATACCCGAGAGCAGGGGATTTCCTACACCGAATTCAGTTATATGATTCTGCAGGCGTATGATTTTCTCCACCTGCGCCGGGAGATGAACTGCACTTGCCAGATTGCAGGATCAGATCAATACGGCAACATCGTGGCGGGGATCGATCTTATTCGGCGTGAGTTCGGTCCGGAGGGCAATGCATTCGGAATTACAGCCCCTCTCGTAACCACCTCCGATGGGAAGAAGATCGGCAAGACGGAGAAAGGGGCGGTGTGGCTGACGAGGGAACGAACCAGTCCATACGCTTTTTATCAATTCTGGATCAACGCGTCTGATGCGGATGTCATTTCTTACTTGAAGTGGTACACACTGATGACGAGGGCTGAAATTGAGGATCTGGAAGCACAGCATAAATCTGCACCACACCAGCGGGCGGCTCACCTCGCCCTGGCTGCCCATATGACCACCATGCTCTATGGAAGGGATGAATTGGATCGGGTGGAGGTCGCCAGCCGGGCTTTATTCAGCGGGGAGGTTCGCGGGCTGGAAGTGGAGATGCTGGATGAGGTGTTCGCCGATGTCTCTTCCACCATCCATGATCGGGCGTTGTTGGAAGGTGAGGGGGTATCGCTTATTGAATTTCTAACGCAGACCACACTTGCCTCATCGAAGCGGGAATCCCGGGAGTTTCTGGGGAATGGGGCTGTATCGGTGAATGGAGAGCGGGTCAATGCGGATCATCGGCTCACCGCCAGCGACCTTCTGCACGGGCGGACGATTCTCCTTCGCCGGGGCAAGAAAAAATGGCACGCCACCCGGTGGGAGTAACCGGGGAATTCATCGGTTGGGTTATTCATTTTTAATGGGGGTGATGGTGAAATTAATCATGAGATCATCGCTCTCGGAAGTTCCCTCCACCGTGGCCTCAATTTGTTGAACCGTACCATCTTCTCTTTCAGCAATGAAAATACTCACGGGTTTTTTCTCGATGCCGTTTTCGCATTCTTCGTATGAGAGTTTCACAACCGCTCTGACCACGGCCCCTGCTTCAATGCGTTTGATCAGGTCTCTGTCACCCCGAACAGTTACTTTTTCGAGCGTTTTGGGTTCCAGCAGAATCTTGAATTCGCCGGTATTTTCCGGAGGGATGACAATCTGGACGCGAACGGTTTCCAGGGTATATTCGATAATCTGGGATTGGATGTTGAAGGTGAGGGTCGCGGATCTTGTTTGCAGATTCGTATTCACTTGTTCTTTTAATTCATCCGGCAATTGGATGGATGAATCAAGATGATACGGACCGCCCGGAATGTACCCATCGAGGCGGCCATCTTCGACAACGATCGTTGCTTCCAACTTCCCTTTTTGCTTTTCCCAGAGTGATCTGGGCATAGTGACAGAAGCCAACGCCGGCTCTATGTCGAGCACTTCCAGTCGCATATCCCTGGGTAATATTGGATTAATTGGGAGTTCGACCTGCCGTTGCTCATCGAGGGAAAGTGTCAGCACCGGCGGCTGACAATGGCCCACCGTAACCCCCATCTCTAGAATTTGTTTATGGTGCTGGAGAATCTTGACAATATCGAGGAGGATAGGTACCGGGGCGTTGGGGTCATCCGATTCGGGAATAATGACATTGTTCAACCTCACATCAAGGATATTCTGGGCACGGTTGAATGCGTTTTCCAATGCCAGATGAGGACCTTCAAGCGTGACAGAGACGGGCGCGAATGGAGGATCGACCAGGAAACTTGTGTTGTTAGTGGGGGGGATGAAGTGGAGTTGAAGTGTAATGGTGCTTTGATCCCGGGTTGCTGTTGCAGCCCAGAACCACACCAGCACCGTCACCATGGTAATGATAATCAGCGTGCCCAAATCCTTTGGGCGGCGGACCATCTGGATCAATTTTTCAGGCAGCGTTCGTTTCAACCGGATCATCCTGTTCTGAGGAGGGACTAGGTGGACTTGGGGAATCTTCAGAATCGGGGGATTCCACAGGAGTTGTAGGGGCGACCGGTTCCGTGGCGAGTCGTTCCATCAGGGTGGCCCGGAAGGCCTCTCGACTGATGTCATGGGTGAAATTTCCGTGCTCCGCGATGCTGATTCCTCCCGTTTCCTCGCTGACCACAATGACGATGCAGTCGGTTTCAATGCTCAGTCCTGCCGCAGCACGATGGCGTGACCCGAGTTTGCCGGAGAGCGCACCTTCTTCCACCAGGGGGAATTGCACTCCCGCCGCGACGATGCGGTCGCCTCGAATCACAACGCCAAGGTCATGCAGGGGGCTGTTAGGCCAGAAGATTGATTCGAGGAGTCGGGCACTGACCAGGGCATCAAGTTCCTGACCCCCTTCCACCATTCCGCCCAGTTTGATATCCCGCTCAAGGGCAATGATTGCTCCAAACTGCGTTTTGCTGAGATAAGCCACCGCTTCATTGATCGCATCCACCATCTCATCCTCTTGAGGTCGGGGGGCCCAGGGGAGACGAGTGTGTCCCAGGCGGATCATCGCCTGCCGCAATTCGGGGTGGAAAACCACGATAAGCATGATGGCGAGGAGATTAAGAAAATTTGCATAAATGTAGTCCAGCCGTGCGAATGCCCCGCTTGCCTGAGCGAGAACACGGATCACAAGGGTCATCACCACCAGCAATACCGCCACGCCCTTGATCACACCTGCTCCCCGGGTACCCCGAAGGAACCGGGCGATGAGGTACACACACACCCAGATCACGGCCATTTCCACCGTCACCTCGAACCAGTCGTAACTCCGAAGAACCTGTATGAGTTGCTGGAGCCGGGGAAACATGAGGGAGTGTTTAACCTTTGCAGATGAGTTCCCGGTATGAGCGAATCAATTCCCGGTTCGAGTGACGCTACTGATCTGGTCGGACAGAAAGAACGACAAATACGAGGGTGTCCAGTACAGTTTCGGGTGAAGTATAGCCGCTTCTTGATAGTGATATCGGCGAGAATATTTTTCCTATTTGGCCTACGATCACGATCATGTCACGATTTTGCCCCGAATATCAAGTTGCCCGTCATACGGGTGTGTGTGCCGCGACAGAACAGCCCCTGAGTCCGGGAAGTCCCTGCATCGCGGTGTTGTGTGAACGAGAGGAGGATGAGGGGTTCGACCGGTTCGATTTTTCCCTGGATTCCTGGGAGGGCGGGCAACGGCCCGATCGCCTGTTCAGTTTCTGGAAGACCGAAGTTCCTTCGGATTCCTCAAAGAAACGGCTCCTGGTTGATGATGTCGTGCTCTTTGATATGTTTGAACGGTTGGCGGATGATGATCGACCTCATCGGACTGCGTTTCGATTCGTCCTCGCGTTGATCCTGATGCGAAAGCGAAAACTTCGTTTTGTAGGCAGGCAGAGTGACGAATCCGGAGATGGCGATGGAATTGAGTATTGGTTGTTTCAGCCGCGTCCTGCCATCCCGGATCAAGCCCCGATGTCGGTTTTGAATCCACATCTTAATGATGATGATGTTCGAGAATTGACCGGGCAGTTGACCGAGATTCTGCAGAGCGATTTGTGATGAAAAGCACCCAATTTCGACTTGATTTTCTATTATTTTTGTGTTTAAAGGGGGGAATTCTTGTCACTTTTCCGGTCGGCTGCACGACCCCACCAGCAGGCCCGGAGGGGATAAGTCCAGTTCCTCCCTACACTTCGGTGGTCAAGGCACAAAACGAGCGAATGGGCAAATTGAGTCACCTCTTTGGAGCGGGAGTGGTTGAATTGCAATGGGTCGATGATGAGGGGAAAGAGCACTTTGAGCCGCAGGTCAACCTCGATCTCTGGATCCGGTTTCCTCGGGAAACTGCGTTGCGGCTGGAGAAAATGGGTGATGTGCTGTTCTGGATAGGGTCCGATAATAAGCGGTATTGGCTGTTTGATCTCCTGGGAAAGCCCACTTCGGTCGTAACCGGGGCGTTCGGAAAGCCCCTTCACATTGATGACAATTTTGCCTTGCCGGTTCGTCCGGATTCTCTGCTCGATCTTTTAGGATTCATGGTTTTTCCAGCATCTGATGTGGGGGTGAAGGTTGCTGTCGGGGAAGAGCCGGAAACTTTCAAAGTTGTGGAGAAGAGGCGAGTGGTCTGGTTTGATACTCAGTCCTTGCTGCCGACTCGGGTGGAGATTTTCGATGCTGAGGGGAGGTCGGTTTTTGTCAGTGAGTTACGCCGGTATGTGGCGGCGTATCTTCCGAATAGTTTTGTTTTGGATCGACCTCAATGTCCGACGCTGATTGATATATCCGGGACTGAGGGGCGGATGTCGGTGAAGATTGCGCTCGATGGACTGCGGATAACCGGGGATTCAGAGGGGCAACCGTGGGATCGGGTATTCGACTTTGAGCGACTACGCAAGGCGTTGCGGCCTGCGACGATGCGCTCGAGCGCAAAAGAAGCGCAATAACCGTCCGGTAATGCTGAAGTTTCTTTTCCTTCCCGACCGATATGCGGGTGCCGGGCGAATGGATTCGCCCCCCCGGATTTCGGGTCTTGGCATGTCGGTATCCCGATGGAAACGAGGATTACAGGTTGGCTGACGGTCAAAAACCAGCAAAAGGATCCGAAAGATCGGACAAGATTTCGCAAAGTGACCCTCTTTCAGGGGATCAGGCGCAGGGTCTGCGCAGCGAAGTGGCCGCTGATCAATGGTCTTCTCCGGGGAACTTATGGCAGGTGCCGGCGATTCTGATTAGTGGTGCTCTGATCGTGGGCGGCTTGCGCATGATGACGGAGACCGCACCGAAGAACGATTTTGAAGGGGCGTTGACGGAGGTGGAGTCTCTTATTACGAGTAGTCGATTTGAAGAGGCCTCGACGAGAATGCGGGAAGGGATTCAGCCGCATCTGGCGGAAGCAACGGCGGAGCAGCAGGGGCGATTCCATGCAGATGTTGCGGATTGGATGGCGGCGGCCCGAAATGCGGGGGAAATTGAAAATGATTCAGAGACGATCGCCAAGATCGAGGAGCATTATGGAACCGCTCTGGAACGCGGATTTTCTTTGTCGCCTCAGCAGATGGAGCGCTGGGCGAATGCCTTGATTGACCTCGATCGACCGGAATTGGCGAGGGAAAAGCTTCATTCGATAGAAGCCCTGGCTTTGGGATCCGACTCTGAGGCCGATATTGAATTGATTCGGAATCGGCTTTTGAGGAGATTTATTGCCTATGCCCTGAATCAAGGGGGGGCTGATCTGGAAGAAATGCTCTCGATGTTGGAGGACTATCGGAGCGATGAGCGGTTGGGGATAGCAGATCGAGTCTGGGCGATAGCCAGGGCGGCGGAGTTGCGTCTGGAGGACGATCAGGCGCGGGAGGCGTTGGATCATCTCATCGTGGATATGCGTCATCTGGATGGGAGCGAGGCGGCATCGGCTGAATTGGCGGAATTGTATATGCTGCTGGGACGGGGATATTTTGAGATCGGCGAGTTTGAAAATGCGATATTCCATTTGCAACAGGCGACGGAGCAGGTCGGTGAAACGGATCCGGTGCGGGGGGATATTCTGGTGCTGCAAGGACGATTGGATATTGCCCGGGATGAATTGGGCGAGGCATTAGAGCAATTTGATACCGTGGTACGGGAGTATCCGGGTACCCGGAGTTTTGGGCCAGGGTTGCTGGGGCGGGCTGAGGTGCGCAGTATTCTGGGGGATCACGAAGGAAGCCAGGCGGATTACGCGCAACTCCGGGACATGGGTGGAGACCAGTTCATGGGCGGTCAGGCGAAGCGGACGACGATTGCTCAGAGCATCATGGATCGTCATGATGCGGCAATTGCCGTGGGGAATATTGATTTGGCCTTGACCTACGCTCAGTTGGCAGAATCGATGTTTGACGCTTCCGAAGTACCGGTGCGGGTGTTGGCGAACATTGCGGCGGATAGTCGGCAATTGGGAAACAATCTCTTACCACCACGAGAATCCAGACGGGCGGAACCTGTGCAACGGCTGGAAGACATGGACCCGGCACTCCGTCATGAAGCAAGTGTGCATTTTCAGCGAGCGGCGGAATATTTTATTCGTCACGCGCGATCGGTAGCCGGGATTCCCGAGCAGGAAGATGAGTGGGCGAATTCGCTGTGGTTGGCGGGGGACAGTTATGATTGGGCAGGACGGCCAGATCGGGCGATCGACTTGTTTATGGAATATCTGGACAGCCGTTCGATGGAGGATCCGAAACGCCCGGAAGTGAGTTTTCGGTTGGCTCAGGCCTACCATGCAGAGTTGAAATTCAAGCTGGGAGCCGAGCAATATGAACAGGTGATTCGGGAGCATATGCGGAGCCCCTTTGCGACTCGGAGCCATGTTCCATTGGCACAATGCTATGTGGCGTTGGGACGGGTGCCGGAGGCGGAGCGGCAATTGCAACAGGTGCTGGCAGGACAATATGCAGTAGAGCCGGATGCACGCGATTATCGAAATGCGCTGGTTGAGTTGGGGCGCATCCAGCACGATGAGCAAAATTATGCCCGGGCGGTGGAGACGCTCCAACAGGTCATTGATCGGTATCCCGACGACCGTCGTTTTGTGGAATCAGTGTATCGACTGGCCGTGAGTCACCGGGGATTGGCGGGAGACCTGGCAGATGAGTTGGAGCAGGCGCAGGTGCTTTCACCTTCGGAGGAGTCGGAGTTGGAGATGCGTCGGAAGGGCCAACTGGAAGCGTCTATTCTCCGGTTCAGCCAGGTAGTAACCCAGATTTCGGGAATGGATGCGCGGGCGATGGACACGGATCAAAAGGATATGTTGCGTCATGCACTGCTCTTTCGAGCGGACAGTTCCTATGACCTGGGGGATTATTCTCAGGCGATCGCATGGTACGACCAGGCGGCACGGCGATTCAGTGATCATCCCAGTTCGGTGCATGCCTTGATGCAAATTGTGGAATGCCATGCCCGGCTGGGCCAGGACGACCTCATGAAGATAGCCCATGAGCGAACGCGTCGCCGTTTAGAGCATTTTTCTGATGACGAGTTTTTGGAATCCGATGTACTGCTGAATCGGGAGTCGTGGGAACAGTGGTTGAAAAATCGACCCATTGCGGCGGTGACTCCATGAATAACGAAAAATATTCGGCGCATCGGTTTCGAATTCAGGAATCCTCCCCTTGCGCACAAAGTCATCAGTTCATTTTCGGTCAACAACTGAAACCAGAGTACACACGATGAAAATTACCAAACAAGCAAATCAAACCGGGGCGAGGGAGGACGACGGGGCTGAATTGTTGTCCCTGTTGGAAGCACAAAGGGGGTTGGTGAATCGGCTGGCCGATCTGGCAGAGGGACAGGGGGCATTGATTGCCTCCAGTCAGGCGGACGCCCTGCTGGGTTTATTGCAGCAACGGCAGGGATTGGTGGATCAATTTACGGAAAACCAACGACAACTGGGGCCAATGACGGAGCGATTTCGATCCGGTGGATCGGAGACTCACAGTATTCAGCGTGATCGAATTCGGGAATTGCTGGAAGAAATATCGGGGCGCATTCACGAAGTGCTGGATCGGGATCAACAGGACCAGGAGAGCATGAAGAGTTCTCAAGTTTCTCTCCAGACAGAATTGTCTCAACTGGGAACGACGCGGCAAGCCCGGAGTGCATATTTAAAACCGCCTGTGACCTCCACTCGTTTTTCGGATCAACGGGGATGATGCTATGAGTCCTCTTACACTGGCCCAACCCGATTCAGTTCAGGAGACCATCGATCTCGATGATCTTCGTGATCTGATGCGCTCGGTGACAGCAACGACGCAGACGCTCCAAGATACGCACGAGGCCTTGCAGAATCAGGTGGGACGGCTTCAGGGTGAACTGGCGGAGGCGAATCGGCAGTTGCAGAGATCGCGGGAGTTGGCCGTTTTGGGTGAGATGGCAGCGGGAATCGCTCACGAGATTCGCAATCCACTCGGTTCCATTCAACTTTATGTGCAGATGTTGGGAGAGGATCTGCACGATCGCCCTGAACAGAACGGACTGTGCCATAAGATTTCCCGGGCGGTGACGGGGATCGACGGAATTGTCAGCGATGTGTTGGCCTTTGCCCGTGAGAATACCATTCACCCAGAGCCAATTGCAACGAGCGAGGTCTGGGATCGGGCGCTGGAGAGTTGTCATGCACTGATCGAGCGATCCGGAGTTGAGGTGTTGCGGGAGGAATCGGAGCCGCTTAATTTTTACGGGGACTTGCGTCTTATGGTTCAGGCGTTGGGGAATGTGATCCGAAATGCCGTGGAGGCGATGGAGGATGCGGGGAGCGACCCGAGAAAATTCGTGGTCTCAACGGGGCAGGAAACGATGCGATGTCCGGATGGGGTGCGGCGGAAGCGGCTGGTGATGGCGGTTCGGGATACGGGGCCAGGGATTACCGGGGAAGTTGAGGACCGGATGTTCAATCCATTTTTTACCACGCGCTCGACGGGAACGGGGTTGGGACTGGCAATTGTGCATCGGATTGTGGAGGGTCACGGTGGACATGTGGTGGTATCGAATGTGGCGACCGATCATTCCGGTCCCTCGGAATTCTCCGCCAATGGCCATCTTTCAAATCAACAGGAAAAAGGTGGGGCGCGGGTTGCGTTGTGCCTGCCGGAAGGAGCGTTGGGGGAGCAGGCGGGGAAGCATGAGGATTCAGATAAATTCATCGACGATGGCAGGGATGCGGCGTCGTTTCACCACCAACTCATAACAGGGCAGGAATCATGAGCCGTATTCTTATTGTGGATGACAAGGAAATGATGCGAGATTCGGTGGCGACCACACTGGCCCGGAAGGGGCACGCCATCACCGTGGCGAACAGTGGATCCGTCGCATTGCAAAAGATAGGGAGCCGTTCGTTTGACGCGGTAATCACCGATCTGCAGATGCCGGGGATGGATGGGATCGAACTATTGGAACAAATTCAAGCGCAGGATGAGCAGATGCCGGTGGTTCTGATGACGGCATTCGGGACGATCGAGACTGCGGTGGCGGCTATGAAGCAGGGAGCGTATGACTATATCACCAAGCCGTTTACGGGCGATGAACTGCTGGTGGCGGTGGAGCGGGCGATCGAGCGCAGCAAACTACTGCGGGAGAATGCGGTATTGCGTGCGGAAGCGTCACTGGGGGGAGTGTCCACATTTGGAAAAGGGCGCACCATGATCGGGAACGGGCCAGCCATGGCGGCACTTCAGGAGAGGATGAGGTTGATTGCCGACAGTCACGGGACGGTGCTGATCAGCGGGGAATCGGGGTCGGGTAAGGAAATTGCAGCAAGGTGGATTCACGATCATAGTCCTCGGGCGAAGGCGCCGTTTCTGGCTCTCAACTGTGCCGCACTGTCCACAAATTTGCTGGAATCGGAATTATTCGGGCACGAGCGGGGGGCGTTTACCGGGGCGGATAAACTGCGAAAGGGGCGGTTTGAGTTGGCGGATGGGGGAACATTGCTGCTGGATGAAATCAGCGAGATTGCCCCGGAGGTACAGGCGAAGTTGCTGCGGGTGCTGCAGGAAAAGACCTTCGAGCGGGTGGGTTCGAGTACGGCGCGGGCGGTTGATGTGCGGGTGATAGCGACCACGAATCGAGATTTGAAGGAGGAAGTGGGACTGGGGAGTTTTCGTCAGGATTTGTACTTCCGTTTGCATGTGTTGCCTCTCTGTATGCCACCGCTGCGGGATCACCCGGAGGATATTTCGGCGTTGGCGTCACATTTTCTGACCGAGGTGGCCCGGAGGGAAGGCAAGCCGGTGAAACAGATGGCGAGGGAGACGATTGATCTGTTGCAGCGGTATGGCTGGCCGGGGAATGTACGAGAGTTGCAGAATATCTGTGAGCGGGCGGCGGTGTTGACTCCTGATGAGGTGGTTTCAGCCGGACTGCTGGAAGGATGGTTGAACGCGCCGGTGACGGCGGAAGGGCAACGAGAGAGCCACTCGCTTCAACCGGAAAAAGCGACCGCAACCATTGAGACTACGGCGTGGACAGCCAGCCCGGTGAGTGATCTGCGGCGATTAATCTGTAATGGGGAACGGAAGCTGGATGATATTGAACGGGAGGTTATCGTGGCGACCCTGGAGGAGAATCGCGGACATCGACAACGCAGCGCAAAGGCGCTGGGGATCGGCGTGCGAACACTGGGTTTGAAATTGAAAAAGTGGAAATCACTCCAGTTGGTGGCGCAGGATTTGTAGACACCCGTTTATAGAGAAATCGTATGATCGATGGATTGACCAACGCCGGTGCTTTGCCGGTTTTAGAGCGGCTGATGCAGTTTGCAGGACGCCGGCACGAGGTGATCGCGAATAATATCGCGAATCTGAACACGCCGGACTTTCAGCCGACGGATGTGTCGGTGGAGGGATTTCAGGCACAATTGCGGGAGGCGGTGGAGGCAAGGCGGGATGTGGGAGGCAAGGGAAATGGGGGATTGGAATTGGAAGATACTGAGGAAATATCTGTTTCGGGCAGTCGAATGGAACTGCATCCACAGCCGATGGGCGAGGGCATCCTGCAACACGATGGGAACGATCGGAATGTCGAGAAAATCATGCAGGATATGGTGGAGAACTTCATGGCGTTCCGGGCGGCGGCGCAGTTTATGCGCTTTCAAACGGGGCTCATCAACTCGGCAATTGCGGAACGGGTGAGTTAGGCGTTCAGGCATTGAATTTGTAGCGTAATTTGTGAAATATTTACGAATAGCAAGACAGGATAGTTCATCATGTACGGTTCATTGGACATTTCAACTTCGGCATTGACAGCCAACCGGGTATTGCTGGAAGTTATATCGAGCAACTTGGCCAATAAAGATGCGATTCTGAATGATCAGGGAGAATACGAACCCTTCCGTAGGCGAATTGCGATGTTGGCGGCTGGAACTGATGGAGAATCGGAGGGAGTACGGGTGTCGGAAATTCAACTGGACGAGAGTCCTTTGCAGCCGAAATATGAGCCGTCTTCGCAATACGCGGATGCGGATGGGTATGTGTATTATCCAAATGTGAATCCGGTGATCGAACAGATGAACGCGATGATCGCCCAGCGGTCTTATGAAGCGAATGTGGCTGCGATTGAAGCGACAAAATCGATGTATGGAATAGCCCTGCAAATGATTGGGTGATGGAGTATGATATGCTGCTTCTCATGATGTCTGGTAAGGAATGGAATCCTGAAAATGGCTGATCCCCTGGGACTTATCAATGTTGGCGGTGGTTCACCGATGCAACGATTGCCGGGCAGGAATCCCGGATCGGCTACGGGTGCGCCGGGGGGGGCAGACTTCGGCCAGATGTTGCGGAAAGAGATTGCCCAAGTGAACGCATTACAGCAGGAATCCACGCAGGCAATGGAGGATTTGGGGACTGGAGCCAGGCATGATGTTGAGGGAGTTATTCTCGCCACTCAAAAAGCCGAGATGGCATTCAAGATGCTGCTTCAGGTGCGAAACAAAGTAATGGATGCGTACGACGAGGTTAAACAGATTCGGATATAACACCCTGGGTGGAGACGGCAGCCAGGAGGGCTTCATCCGTTTCCACCGCAGATAAGACGATGACTGTCGTCAGGCATGGAGGCCGACTCGATGGTGCAATACCAACAAACACTACAAACTATTGGCCGGGGATTGCGCGAACTGACGCTCAATGCGAAGCTGCTCATTGGGGCGATGATGGTGATTCTGGTGATGTCGCTGGTTCTGGTGGCACAGTTTTCCTCGGGGCAGACGATGGTGCCGCTGGCGGTTTCATTGGATGATGATGCCCGGGGACAGGTGGTGAAATATCTGAACAGGAACAGCATTCCCTTTGAGCCGTCGGGGACGGAGTTGCTGGTGTCGCCTCGGGATCAATATGAGGTGCTGGCGGCGATCACCGATTCGAATGTGATTTCGTCGGATCAGATTGATTTTGACAAGATTATTTCTCAGGACAGCCCATTTCTCAGCCGGGATCAGAACATGCGGCGGTGGCTGGTGGCGAAGATGCATGTGATCGAGAAGATGCTTTCGAAAATGAGCGGGATTCGAAAGGTGTCGATTATTATTGATGAGCCGACGCGCCGGGGAGGGATCGGGGGAACACATACGCCTGCATCGGCGTCGGTGACGGTGGAGACAAACGGCAATCCGTTGGGGCAGGAACGGGCGGATGGGATCGCGCGAACGGTGTCAAAGAGTCATGCAGGGTTGAAGGTGGAGCAGATTTCGATACTCGATCTGTCGGCGGGTCGATATTACCACCCGAGGGCGGATGATGATATGCGGGGAGGGAATTATCTTGAAGCGCAGGATAAGCAGGAGAATTACTATCGGGAGAAATTGGAAAATGCGCTGGCATATATTCCGGGGGTGAATGTGGCGGTGCAAGTGGTGGTGGATATGCGGGCGGTGGTGGAGCGATCAAGAGGATATGAAGATGTGAAATCAGGAGAATTGAGCAAAAAGAAGAAGGACATTCGATCAAATAGTCAGAAGGGTGGTCCACAAGAGCCGGGAGTCCGTCCCAATACCGGCTTGAATCTTGCATCAAGGGGGGGGCGGACGACAACATTTGAGGACAAGAGCACTGATACGAAAAATGCACTTGTATTTCCGGAAACGACAAGAGAAATTGTGAGTTCACGGGGGAATGCGATGCTTGTGAATGCATCGGTGGGGATACCGAAGTCGTATTTGGTGGGCTTATTCCGGGAACGGCAGGGGGATGAAGAGGCCACGCCGGATGCGCAGGCGCTGGCGGATCTGGTGAGTTCAGAAAGTGATGTAATTCGAAATAAATTGACCCCGTTGATTGACAGTAGCGTGATGGAGGGAGGATCTCAGGGAACGGTTGATGTGAGTGTTTACAACGATATGGCGGTGGCGCAGATGCCAAGTGGAGGAATGTTGGTCGGCGGTTTGAGTGTGGAGGGGAGTGGAGGGGGCAGTGGATCAGGCGGGTTCAGCGATGGCTCACTGGATGGAATCGTGCGAACCGTGGGTCTGGGGGGTTTGGCACTGTTGTCTCTCGCAATGATGTTCATGATGGTGCGGAAGGCATCGGTACGGGAGGAATTGCCGAGTGCAGAGGAAATTGTGGGTATTCCGCCTGCATTGGAGGAGTTGGAGAAGGATCTGGTTGGCGAAGCGACGGAAGCAGATACACCAATGGAAGGTGTGGAAGTGGATGATCAATCGTTGCGTCGGCAGAACATGCTGGAGCAGATCAATGAGATGGCGTCGAATACGCCTGATGAATTGGCGGTATTGCTGCGAAAATGGATCAAACAAGACGAGTAAGTCAGAACGGATTGTGCAATGCGGCACGGAGAAAAATTACCCAAGGATCCTACGGAATTGGATGGCATCACCAAAGCCGCAGTGCTGTTACTCTCGATTGATTATGGGGCTGCGGGGTCGTTGCTGAAGGAGCTCAGCTCTGACAGTGTGGAGGATGTCACACGGGTATTGGCGGGTCTGGGAGAGGTGCCCAGGGAATTGGCGGGAGCGATTATCGAGGAATTTTATTTTCTGCGTATGGCCTCCGAATACAGCCGGGAAGGGGGGCTGGAGTATGCCTCGATGCTCTTGAAGGAGTCGCTTGATCCGAAGATGGCAGACAAATTGATTTCCCAGATTCAGACCCAGGTGCAGAAGACACCCTTCGCGTTTTTGCAAAAGGCGGAAAGCGAAAATCTGATGACCTTTATTCAGGATGAGCATCCGCAGACGATCGCTCTCATTGTGAGCCATCTGTCGCATTACAAGGCGTCGGAAATTCTCGGGGCTTTGCCCGAGCAGAAGCAAGTTGAAGTCATTCGGCGGGTGGCGAACATGGAGCAGACGAATCCGGCAATCATCACAGAAGTGGAAAAGGGACTGGAATCTCGTCTGGCGAACATGCTGATGCATTCGATGGAGAAGGTGGGAGGAGTAGAGACGGTGGCGGAGATTCTGAATCTGGTCGATCGAGGGACGGAAAAATCCATTCTGGAAGGGATCGAGTCGGACGATCCAGACCTGGTGGAGGACATTCGGCGGTTGATGTTCGTCTTCGAAGACATCCTGATGGTGAACGACAAGGGTATTCAGGCGGTGCTGAAGGAAGTGGACAATGACGAGTTGTGCATGGCCCTCAAGACGGCGAGTGAAGAACTTCAGGAAAAAATCTTCAGCAACATGTCCGCGCGGGCTTCGGATCTCATCAAGGAAGATATGGAGTATATGGGACCGGTGCGACTTTCCGATGTCGAGGCCGCCCAGCAGAGAATCGTGGACATTGTGAGGCGACTGGAGGAGGCGGGCGAAATCATAATCTCCGGGCGAGGCGGGGATTCGGAGCTGGTGGTTTAACCGAAGCAATGAAAGGTAATGCGAAACGATGGCGATCGTGAAAGGTTCAGAATCCAGGCCACTTCTTAAGAATGCGGTGGTGCTTGACTTAGGCGATCTCCAGAAACAGGCGGAGTACATGATCGAACAGGCACGCTGCAAGGCGGAGGCCATCATCGAGCGGGGGCGGAAGGAGGCGGAGCGACTCATTGCCGGGGCTTCTGAAAAGGGGTGGAAGAAAGGGCACGCCCGAGGGTTAGAGGAAGGGCGGGAAGAAGGACGGGAAAAAGGCCGGAAAGAAGCGTTTCTGCAATATGAATCTTGTATTAAGGAAATGGATGTTTCTTGGAATCACGCGATTGAACAGTGGGAACGGGATCGGGGAAATCTACTTCTGGCCGCCCGGGAGGAAGTGCTGGCTTTCGCTTTCGCCATGGGAGAAAAGGTGGTGCATCGAACGATTCAGCACGATCCGGCGGTGATCCAGGATCAATTGGCGGAAGCCCTTTCCCTGCTGCTGGAGCCGACGGCGGCGACCGTGCAAATCCACCCGCAGGATCGGGGGCAGGTTGAAGAAGTACTGCCAGAAATTCTGAGTATGCTTGATCAATGCAAGCACATTGAATTGTGTGATGATGCATTCATATCGCCCGGAGGGTGTACAGTGCGGGCGCGGGGTGGTTCAATTGACGCCAGAATTGAAACACAGTTGGATCGGTTGGCGGAGACACTGTTGCCTTCCGGTCGGCTGGGATCGGAGGCAAATCATGTAGTGGAAGAGAGTCAGGATGAGCAATCGTGACCCTGTTTGCGCCACAGGTTGAGATGTTGCGGCAACTGGAATCGAGGGAAGTTGTGGGTTCGGTGTCTGCCGTGGGGGGGCTTAAGGTGTTGGTGGATTGTCTCCCCTTGCCTCTGGGGACGCTGGTGCGGTTCGCGTCTCGACGGACTGCTCATCAGGGGGGGACATTGGATGATCCGGTATTGCGAGGAGAGGTGGTGGGTTTCGAGGGGAATCGGAGCGTGGTGATGCTTCTGGGAAGTGGAACTGGCATTGCTCCTGGTATGCAGGTGGTGGGGGAACAGACGGCGCAGACGGTCGCGGTGGGGCGGTCACTGCTGGGACGAGTGATTGATGGTTTGGGGCATCCCATCGATGATCAAGGGCCGTTACGGGACACCGTGACTCGACCGCTGAATCCTCCCCCGACAGCCGCTCTGAAGCGCCGCCGTATTCATGAGCCAATGCCCTCAGGGGTTCGGGCAATTGATGCCATGCTGACTCTGGGGAAGGGACAGCGAGTCGGTGTATTTTCCGGCCCGGGCGTGGGGAAATCAACTTTACTGGCGACAATTGCAAGAAATACGGCTGCTGATGTGAATGTGATCGCGTTGGTGGGGGAACGAGGAAGGGAGGTGCGTGATTTTATCGAACATACCTTGGGAGAGGAAGGTTTAGCGCGGAGCGTGGTGGTGGTGGCGACGGGGGATGAATCGCCATTGCTCCGAGTGCGAGCGGCGCAGGTTGCGGCGGCGGTCGCAGAGCATTTTCGTGATCTGGGGGCGGATGTGATGTTGATGATGGATTCAGTCACCCGATTTGCTCAAGCACAACGGCAGGTGGGGTTGACGGTTGGGGAGCAACCGGCGACAAAGGGATATACGCCATCTGTGTTTGCTATGTTGCCTTTGTTGCTGGAAAGGGCGGGGGCGGTGGAGGGGAGAGGATCGATTACAGGGTTGTATGCGGTGTTGGTGGAGGGCGATGATCTGACGGAACCGATTTCGGATGCGGCGAGGGGGGTGTTGGATGGGCATGTGATTCTTTCTCGTAAACTGGCGAGCCGGGGACATTATCCGGCCATTGATCTGATTGAATCTATTTCACGGGTGGCGGACGATGTGTGTGATGGCCATCATATTGCCGCCCGTCGCCTGCTTTTGAGATTGCTCGCGGCCCATGGGGAGGCGGAGGAATTGATCAATATTGGGGCGTATGCGGCGGGGTCAAATCCAGACTGTGATGCGGCAATTGCGATGAAGTCGGAGATGGATGCATTTCTGAGGCAGGGATCCGATGAACAGATGGTTTATCCCGAGACCTGTCGACATTTGATTGAGTTGGCGGCTCAGGCAGAGGTTGAATTGACGGGGCGGGGAGAGCAGAAAAAGATTGAGGTATCAGGCAATTGATATGACGGTGGGATTTGAAAATGAGTCGATTCAATTTTTCACTTCAACCATTGCTCAATCTGAGAGGTCGTGAGGAAGAGGTACAGCAGCGCAAGGTGGCGGAGTGGGAGCGGAAGCGTTTGGAGATTGAGGGTCGGTTGCGAGTTTGTCAGGAGGGTATTGCAGGGGGGAAACGGGAGTTGGGAGAGTCTCTGGTGGGGGTTCTTAATCTGGATGATCTTCGGAGCCGGGCAAACGGTACGCTGCACAGTTTGCGGGAAGCCCAGAGATTGGCGGTGGAGTTGTCCGGGGTATACCGGCAGTTGGAGGCGGCGAGGGCGATTTTAATTGAGGCAGCACGGGCCAGGCGGGTGGTGGAATTGCTGCGGGATCGCCGTTTTGCAGCGTGGAAGCGGAGAATGTCGAAGGCGGAGGATGCCGCTTTGGATGAATTGACGGTGATGGCTGCGGCCAGAAAGGAAACTTCGCTATGAAATCACTTTGGAATCTGATCAGTTTTATGGCCGTGGTGAATCTACTGGCCTTGTTGATGTTCGGGGGATGGTTGTGGCGGACAGAACGATTGGATGTCAATCGCATTCATCAGATGCGAGACATGCTGGCGATGACGATTTCCGAAGAGGCGGCGGCTCATGAAGAGCAGAGTCAACTCGATGCGGCGGTGAAGGAGGCAGAGCAAGAGGCCGCCTGGCGGGAAGACCCTCCCCTGCCCAGTGCAATTCGAGTCGATCAGGAAGGGCGCTCGGGACGGCAGGATCAAGACGCCATGAATCGCCTGAAGAGTGAAAAAGCGAGTCTTTTGAAGCAGATTGATCGGGCACGAGACCAATTGGCGAAAGATCAATCGGCATTTGAGATGGAGAAAGCGGCTTGGGAACGGGTTACCGAAGATGAAAGAAAGCGCAAAAATGACCGACAATTTGCAAAAACGATCAAAAATTATGAACTGCTTCCCCCAGAGCAGGCCAAGCAAATGTTGAAGCGGTTGGTGCAGGATGGAAAAATGCACCAGGTTATGGCCTATCTCGACGCTATGAATCAACGGGCAGTCACCAATATCCTGGAAACCATGAGTGGAGATCCCACCGAGGAGCAATTGGCAACGGAATTGCTGGAGAATCTTCGTACCTTTGGCACGGTTGCCGAAGGCGCGGAGATTTCCCGGAATGATTCCTCTTCTGTCCCAAATCCCTCCAGCCCCACCGGCACATCTGAATTTCCCGACACTTGATCGTACTTCAGGTCTGTCGAGTCCTCGCGAGACCAATCAACTGGATCAAGCGCCCCGGGATCGGAGACCGATTTCATTCGAGGATGCGCTCGATCGGGCTGCAGGACGAAGGGATCGTCTGGCCACTCATTCGAAAAAGGATTCCGAAGATCATGGGCTGAAAGTAGAGGACGAGCATCGGGATCGAACGGCAGAGGAATCGGAAGGGATATCTTCTGAAGTTCAATCTGTTGAAGATCATCTTCCGGAAGAGCCAGAGAGTTCTCCACCACCGGATTCCTCGTCGAATACGACATCGAAGGAAGAAGGGGGCGGAGAAGCCGTTGACGATGCTCAGCAGAATACAGATGGTTCAACAAATGGAGAAGCGGGACAGGGAGGGAAGACTGTCGTGGGGGCTGCTATGGGAATCGGGGCTGGAGAGGTCTCCAGTTTTATTCCGGGGGAAATTCTGGGGACGGTTGGAAAGGGGAATGGACAGCAAACACAGGGGAATCCGGTCACTTCCCAATCATCGATTGATGCCGGAGCGAATCAAACACAAGGAACCGAAGAGCAGCAGGTGGAGACAGGAGAAATGGGGGTTCAGAATGCAACGGGAGCGAATCGGGAAGTGGATCCTGATACCGTACCGATTGAGATACATAATGAGAACTCGGTTGGTCCCGAAGCGGGGGTTGTGGGGACTGCGCAAGTGGTCGGAGAGAGTGCAGCGCCGCAAAATCGATCAACGAATCATTTGTCACCGAAGAAGGGAGCGGGACAGGAGACTCGTATTCACGATTCTTTAAACTCTCCAAGCGAGTCTCATTTGGTGGCGGGGAAGGGAACAGAATCGGGATCGACATCTCAGGATGGACAATCTGAACATGATGCATCGGGTCAATCGAAAGCGAATATTCTGAAAAAGATTCAGTTCGATCGGGTGCAGGGGGGCAATTTGGAACCTGCCGTGAATCGGGCGAGTGAGGTGGAGCAGACAGTGCGATTGGTCAACACTGGATCTGAACAGGGCATGGTGTCGGGAGGACAGGGAAGCATTGGGGGGAGTGATGGGGGGTCTTTGGTGGTGGGTCAGGTGACTGCTTCTGTATCATCGACTCCGGTGTTGCAAATGGTGCAGCAATCGGGTGATTTGACAACAATGCTTGCTCCAGGGGCGGGGGAGGTAAGCCGGGAGACAATGCCAGCGATGACGCAGCGGGTGGTGCGGGGGATGTCAACGCTGGTGAATCAGCATGGGGGTGTATTGAACATGCGATTGAGTCCGCCGGAATTGGGCGATCTGAAAGTGCAAATGACCGTTGTGCGAAATGTAGTCATGGCTCAGTTCCAGGCGACGACACCGGAGGCCCATGCGGTGCTGGAGAAAAGCATAACGGCGCTGCGGACTTCACTCGAAAGTCAGGGGTTAACGGTGGAGCGGTTGTCGGTGCATTTGAATCAATCGGCGAACACAGGACATGGGATGACGCAGGATCACGGAGAGCAGTCGAGCAATCAGGAGCGACAGAATGCGGGAGGTGGAGCCAGTCGTGGACATCGAGAAGGGATGGAAGGGCGACAGGATGAGAGTCAGGATAAAAGTTCGCTGTTTTCCCAATATGTGCAGGAACATGAGGCCGGTGTGGCGGAACGGGCCAACATGGCAGGAGTATCATAATGAGTCAGATCGACAATAATATTAGTTTGGACTCGCAACTACGGCAGACTCAGAGCCGATTCAGCGATTTGTCATCTGAGGATTTTATTAAGATAATCTTTACGGAGTTGTCGAATCAGGATCCATTCAAACCGAATGATTCAGGAGCCCTGCTGGACCAACTTAATTCGATCCGTTCGATCGAATCGGATCTTAATCTTACGAAGAAGTTTGAGGCGTTGGTGTTTCAGAATAAGATGTCTTCGGCAGGGAGTATGATCGGAAATTTTGTGGGTGGGTTGACAAAGGATTTCAATCGAGTGGCGGGATTCGTAGTCTCTGTTATTCGGCAGGGAGATGAGATTTCATTGGAACTCGACACAGGGGAATTCATACCGTTTGACCAGTTGGAGACACTGATTGATCCTCAGATTCTGCAGAATGCACCGGAAACCCAACCGGATCCCGAAACTGGTTCAGAAAATAATCCGCCGGAGGGTGATGCGGGTTCAGGGGGAGATGGGAATACAGGGGGTTCGGGAGGGGCATGACCGCCAATTTGAGTAGACTGTTAAAACGACTCGATCCTGCGGTTCGTCCGGGATCGATGGCGCCGATGCGACAAGCATCTCGGCTGCCAATGGAAGCGCAATCATTCGATCATCTATTAACTTTGGTCTCCAAGGGTCAGGTACAGAGCGACCGTTCTCTGAAGTTGGAGTACGAGCCATCAGAAGCGTTTACGGACGATCAGATGGAGCGTTTGGCGGCTGCGGCGGATCTGGCAGAGGGGAATGGCGCAGAAACGGCGTTGTTATTCATGGATGGGCGGGGCATAGTGTTGTCGGTATCAAACCGGGAATTGAGGGATGAGCTGGGTTCTTCGTCGGATCGGGTGTTTGATCTGGACACGGCGGTTTATGTAACGGGACCGGATGATGGTGAAGAGAAGGGAGCGGTTCCCTGGCCCGGTGGGGGGGTGATTCCGCAGGTCGTGGCGCGCCAATTGCTTGGATCAAGCGGCGCGGCCAACCCCGCGCAGATTAATCTGAATTCCCAATCCGGTCACCTGGCTGGATGATACTTGAGGAGACTTCATGGCTTCCACCACTGCTTTATTTACAGGATTGTCCGGATTGCTCGCCAACGCCCGTCGGTTGGATGTGATTGGCAATAACATTGCGAATGTAAATACAAATTCCTTCAAGAGCAACCGAATTTCGTTCGCTCCAACCTTTAGTAGAAATTTTTCCTTGGGAACATCGCCGAGCAGTTCGACCGGAGGTACGAACCCGGGGCAGATTGGTCTGGGCGTATCTTTGGCAGGCACGCAGCGAAATTTCAATAACGGAGCAATTTCAGCTACCGGCGTGGCGACCGACATGGCGATTGAGGGTGATGGATTTTTTATCATACAAAACGGCAGCGAGCGGGTGTTCACAAGGAATGGGGCATTTCAACGGAATGAGAGTAGTGATCTGGTGACAATTTCGGGCGGGAGAGCGTTGGGTTTTGCCGTGGATCCGGCATTTAATATCATCGAAGGAAACCTGGTTGAGTTGAACATTCCCATCGGAACGCTGACTTTGGCGGAGGCAACAAAAAATGTGATTTTCAGTGGCAACTTGAATGCCTCGGGACAGGTGGCGTCGACTGGTTCAGTGCATGTCAATCGGCAGTTTTTCACCGATGTGGGGCGGACATCACCGCTGGCGAATGCGGGAATTGACTTGACTGTCCCTGGAAACGATTTGTACATCGACAATGGGGCAGGGGGATCTTTTCTGGCCTTGGAAGGTGGTGTGGATACGGTTATTACTTTTTCAGGGGTGGAAAAAGGAGGCAAGGAATTAGGGACGCACACATTTGCATTTTCTACGAATGCTACAGTGACCTCGACCGTCGAAGAGAGCGGTTCAACTATACAGGATTTTATGGATTTTATGGGAAAGGTGCTGGGGCTGGATAACAGTGTGGTGGGATCAAGCCAGTTGGGGGGCGGGATTACCTTTAATAATGGGGTGATGACTATTACGGGTAATGAAGGTACCGCGCAGGATCTCACTTTGGAAACGGGGGATTTTGTGGCGACGAATACGGTTAATGGGATCAGTCAGCCATTTGTGATGCAGAAGTCCGGTGCGGCGGATGGAGAATCGGTGCGAACAAGTTTCGTGGTGTTTGATTCTTTGGGATCGCCGCTCACGGTGGACCTGACGATGGTGTTGCAGAACACGATTGACGGGGAGGGAACGGTGTGGGAATTCATTGCCGAGTCATCGGATAACGATGATGTCGGCAGATTGGTAGGGCTGGGGGAGATGCGGTTCGACAACAATGGTGAATTTGTTTCTTCTACGAATCAGGCGTTTTCCCTGATCCGGACGAATGGTGCCGTGAGTCCGCTTACGGTGGCGATGAATTTCGATTCGGGAACGGATTCAATCACTTCTCTGACGGACAGTGCAAGTAATCTGGCGGCGGTGCTGCAGGATGGTTCACCGATCGGCACACTGAACACCTTCTCCATCGGCGAAGACGGGAAAATCACCGGTTCATTCACGAATGGATTGACTCGAACTATCGGCCAGATTGCTCTGGCGAAATTCGCCAACGCGGAGGGTTTGGTGGACATCGGGAGTGGCAACTATCGGGTCGGTCCGAACTCAGGAACGGCTATCGTAACCAGCCCATTAGATTTCGGTACGGGACGGGTGCTGGGCGGAGCTTTGGAACTTTCCAATGTGGATCTATCTCAGGAATTTATTGACATGATTCTCGCCTCCACGGGTTACTCGGCGGCAAGCCGGGTGATCAGCACCACCAATGATCTGATGGATCAGTTACTCCTCCTCGGTCGGTAATGATTGAGATGAATGAGATGCCAACCCCATGATTATGGTAACCCGGCTCAATGGCAAACCCCTGGTGGTGAATGTGGATCTCATTCGCACGGTAGAGGAGAATCCGGACACCACGATCAAGTTCGTTAACGGCGATCATATCATCTGTCGGGAATCGCTGGATGAAATCGTGGGTAAGGCGGTGGAGTACGGCCGTGCACTTCGGACGCTGATGCCGCCCAGTTGATTGAGCAACTCCTTCGTCCTCACTGTATCATATCCCATATGTCCATTCTCACCTGCCGAACTGCCGGGGAATCACATGGTCCTGCTTTGACCGCTTTTATGGACGGGTTGCCTGCGGGTTTACCTCTCGATTTTGTATTTATCAAAGAGGAATTGCATCGACGGCAGGGGGGGTATGGCCGAGGGGCACGGCAGCGGATTGAGCATGATGTGGCCTATTTTATGTCTGGGGTGCGTAATGGTGAGACCACGGGAGGGCCGGTCGTTATTCAAATCATGAACCGGGATTCTCGACTGGATGATCCGGTCAAGACACCACCGGTGCACCGTCCTCGTCCCGGTCATGCCGATTTTGCCGGGGCGATGAAATGGCTCACCACAGACTGCCGCAACACACTGGAGCGGGCAAGCGCGCGGGAGACTGCGGCTCGGTCTGCCATCGGGGCGGTATCCTGGCACCTATTACGCGGGTTCGGTATCCGGGGATTCGGCTTCGTGCGTTCTGTTCTGGATGCAGTGACCGATGTTGAGCCGGAAGAAAAAAATCTCGAAGCGTTGTTGACCACTCGAAATGAATCTGAGGTTTATTGTCCCGATGCCATTGTGACCGAGTCCATGATTGCAAATATTCGAAAGGCGAAGCAGGATAAGGACACTCTGGGCGGGATCATCGAGGTGCATGTATTCGGATGTCCGCCGGGTTTGGGTTCGTGCGGGCAATGGGACAGCAAATTGGATGGACGGCTGGCAGGGGCGGTAATGAGTATTCAAGCGATGAAGTCTGTTGAAATCGGACTCGGACATCAGGTTGCGAAATTTTCCGGCTCTCAGGTTCACGATCCGATTCAATACGACGCATCACAAGTGGATCGACCGAATCTTGGTTTTGTTCGACCGAGCAATAATGCGGGAGGAATAGAAGGTGGCATGTCGAACGGAAATCCCATCGTGATACGAGCGGCGATGAAACCAATCGCCACTCTCCTTCAGGGGATGCCGAGCGTCGATCTGCGTACCAAGCAATCCGAGCACAGCGCGTATGAACGATCGGATGTGTGCGCCATCGCCGCAGCAAGCGTGGTAATGGAACATGTGGTGGGATACGAGATTGCCCGGGCGTTTCTGGGAAAATTTGGCGGTGACACAATGGAGGAGGTGCGGGCGGGATATGAGTCGTATCTCGAATTGGCTCGGTCGCTTTCGTCGGAGGTTGCTTCCGAAACCGCTGAGGCAGTTGAAGACGATACTGAAACTTGATTCGTGACTCTTCGGAGAGCCATTGATGAATGGGGCTTTGTTTTACGGCCGCTTTCGCTTCCGCCGCACGACCGCCACTCCCATCAGGACCACCCACGCGCCCGGTTGGGGCACAGATTGGAGGGCAAGCGAAGACGCGGCTATGGTGAATGCTTCAACATCCCGGAGAGGGAGGCCATCAAAATAGCGGGTAAACAGGTTTCCGGTTCGCAGGGAGTAGGTGTAAAACGCTACACCTTCGTTGTACTCCACGAATCCGCCGAGGGCGCCATCAGGGAGCATTTCCAGACTCTCAAAATCGTCCCCATCATGGATTTCCGACAGGGTGACAAGGTGTTGAACTTGACCGGTGAAGATGTCGGCAGTGTAGAGTTTGCCATCCTCTTGTATGCCATAGAGGATATTCCCTTTCTGTGAGATGGCGAGACCTTCGATTTCCTTGTGAAAGGGGATGCGTAAATCCACAACACCCCGTCGATCAATGACGGCAAACCCACGGTCCTCGAGAAACCCCCACATTTCTCCGGTAAGAGGATTGACGGTCATGCCCGTTACCTCTGTTTTTCTATCGGAAGCGTAATCAACAAGAGAGATGGGGCCAATGGTTCCCCGAGAAAAATCTACCGTGGCGAAATTGGCATCCCGTTTCTTTTCCTTGGTGACGGTATAGGTTTGCCCACCAATGGTGGCAAGTCCTTCCATATCCCGATGAGACAGACGATCACTTCGCCAACTGAATGCTCCAGTATCGAGATCGAGAGAGAATAATCGAGAGTTGTGATGCCCGATATCATCGACTCCATTCACTACGAGCCCTCCGGTGGCCTGATTATTCAGCCAGGCGGCAGCGAGTAGGGTGGTGGTGAAGATGATCGAACGCATGAAATGCCTCTCGTGTCGAAACGCTCCAATATTTAAAGGTTTCAGTTTCCTTCATCCACTTTCCAATAGAGCGTACAGAAAAGCAAGGGAGAAGTGTCCGAAATGCTCCCTGATGGTGAAAAGGGGGGGATTGATTCATTATGGGACGCCCAATCCCAGGGTGACAGGTGAGGCAAACTCTGTGAGACAAGAGGAATCGCCATTTGCCGATTCAATGTTGGAACGGTGGTTGGTGAACATACTCAGCGCGTGAATCGTACAATCTCTGAACTTTGATGAATCACCTTCGAATTCGCCGCCGCCCTGCCTTCTTTCTGGGTATGGTTTTCATAATCATCGCGTCTGGGGTTGTTTATTATTTTGCCCTGGGGCGTAGTCCTTTGGAAGGTGAGATGTCGTACGATTTCGGCATCGTGCCGGTGCAAAAAGGAGGAACGATGATTGAACACACCTTTGCCCTACGAAATCGGACTCACAAAACACTCGAAATCACCGATGTAAAAACATCTTGCGGCTGTGCGGTTGCGGATATCTCCAGACACGAAGTGCAACCGGGGGAAACGGTGGACATCAAGGCGAAACTTAACCTGACCGGTTCCCTGCTCAAACAGGAAACCGTCTCATTGGTCTTGAAGGGGCTTGGAGTGCGGCAACTCTCATTGCGGGCACGAGGGCGACGCATCGAAAAACTACGGAGTGACGATTCTTTCATTATTGCCTCGGCAGGAGAAGACACTCGGTTTCAGCTGTTCGCTGAACTATGGGAAGGAGATTCCCGTGATCCACCCACGGTGTCCGCCAGTGAAGGTGTTCGTGTGACAATCGAGGATTGGAAGGAAACCCGAGCCGGAATTCCCAGAGAAGGCAGACCGGCGACCTGGATAGCCGTTCTTCTGATTCACCCCGATCTCGAGGCCATCGAACCACTGGAAGTCAAAATTGCCCTCAAGGAGGGGCAGAGTCTGACCCTGCCTTTGCAGATTGAATAAGAAATTCAAACTGTGATGGCCTCGGTGAGTTCCGGTTTGGCCAAAGGATCAAATGATTTTGGTGCGTGATTGACCGGGCCGCTGCGGATGACATTCGCCCGAAGGCGACGGCCGATTATTTCTTCTGCCCTCCGTCCATTGGCGATCATCTTTTTAATGTCAATACCGGTCTCCACGCCCATTTCTTCAAGGAGGCAGACGAGGTCTTCGGTGCAGGTGTTTCCGGTGAAACCGTACTGGTATTTGTTTGACCCGGTGGAGGGTTGACCCCCGATGGCCCCGAGGGAGGCATCTACAAAACGCAGTCCCAATTCGAGAGCAGCGATAGAGTTGACCATGCCGTTTCCTCTGGTGTCGTGGAAGTGGGCGATGAATTCGACGCCGGGGAACAGTGTGAGTAGTTCGCCGATTCGTTCTCTCACCATTCGGGGATTGGCGGCTCCGGTGGTGTCGCCGAGCATGATGGTCTGGGCGCCCTCCTCCACATAAAAACGGGTGATATCGATGACTCTTTCCATGGGGACATCGCCCGCTATGGGGCAGCCGTACACCGTACCCGGGCATCCGATGATCTTGACACCAAGTCCATGTGCCCGCTGGATGATTTTCGCATGGGCCTGTTTTGCTTCATCATGGGTGAGGCGAAAATTCACTTTGTTGTGATCCTCGCTGGCGGAGATCATGAGGATGATTTCATCCGCCCCGTAGCCCGCCTCAAGACATTTCTCGAACCGTTCAAAGCCCTTCATATTGGGCATAAGGACTACATAACTGACCCCTTCACGCCGCTTTACCTGCCGTAGCACTTCTACGCAGTCCGAAAATTGGGGGAGAAGCCCGGGATGAGAGAAACTGGTGACCTCGAGTTTCTGGACGCCGGAGTCGATAATGCGGTTGAGCATCTCGATTTTATCGGCCGTGGGGATGACCTTGGGAATGGATTGGAGGCCGTCTCTGGCCCAACATTCACAGACCACAATCGATTCAGGGATTGGCATGGTACGCACTCATCTACATTCACGGATTGAACTGCAAGTCGCCGATGGGTACGGGCTTCCTTCAGCATTCCCATAGGGGACAACGATTTGAGGAGAGTATACTTGACAATCAGGCGGAAAGAAAGATAGTAGGCGGCTTGATTCCGGAAAACTCCCCCAGGAAAGGCCAATCCATGGCAGATAGCAATGCTCCCCAACCTCTCAGTTCATTTAAACCAACCACCGATGATGTGAACTACCTTATTCATATGGCTGAGCACCACCCTTCGGGAATTAGCATTCTCCGAGATGGAGAAATCGATGCAGTGGCGGCCCTTTTTCAAGTTCACGCCTTTACGGTTGAAGCAGCGAAATTAAAAGTGCAGCAAAGTGAGTCTGCAACGGTTTCTGTCTGAATCTTTATTCATTCCGGCAAGGTTATCCCGAAGAAACGCTCTGCATTGGCGTCGAGTTGTCGTTCGAAATCTTCAGGGCTCACACCTCGAAGTTCCGCCAATCGTCTTGCCGTATGCACCACGAATTTCGGCTCATTGGGACGAGTTTTTCGGTGGGGTTCCGGCGTAAGGAAGGGAGCGTCTGTTTCCACCATAATTCGGTCGGCAGGCACAATTTTTGCGGCGGCCGCGACCTCGGGAGCATTGGAGAAGGTGACAACTCCGGTGAAACTGATCCACGCTCCGAAATCAAGCACTTTTTTCGCTTCATCAGAGTTTCCCGTGAAACAGTGAAAGACAAATCGCGATGGTTCTATCTGGGTGGTTCTGAAAATCGCCAGCAAGTCATCAAATGACTTCCGGCTGTGGACGACTACGGGCTTTTTTCGACATTCATTGTGGCCTTCATCATGGTCACCATCACAAGAGTCGATCATGGCCAATTGTTTTTCCAGCACGACCAGTTGGTCAGATCGGGGGGGCTTGTCGTAGTGGTGGTCAAGTCCCAGTTCTCCCCAAGCCACGCACTTCGGATGGCTCATGATCTCGGGAAGACTGGAGGGATCATTTGATTCGTCGGCATAAAGGGGGTGGATTCCTGCCGTACACCACACATTTTCGTACTTTTGAGCCAGGTCGAGTCCGCAACGGGCATTGTCTGGAGTGGTGGCTACCGCAATGATGCCCCGAACTCCGACGCCGCGCGCATTTTCCAGGATTGTGTCCACTCTTTCGGAGAAATCGGGAAAAGTAAGATGGCAATGGGTATCGATCATTCGCCCCCAGCATACGGGCAAATTCCATATTCCGCATCAAAGACTCTTCAATTACAGGGATTCGGCATAATTTGCCGAGTGAAGTCGAGTCAATCTCGTTTAAATGGTTTTCTGGTGTGGCTTGACATGGGGAAACCTGAAAGTACGATCACCCCCTCATTGTGAGAAAAGGCACAGAAAATGGGTCGCTACCACTACATTTTTCCTAAATGGACAAACTTGATCCCCTTTCTGGTGGGTGGTTTGGTTGTGGTTGCACCGCTGTATGTCGCACTTATAGTGGCGTATGGATTCAGTCCCAGAACCACCGATGTTGGATACCAGCCCGTCCAGCCAATTCCGTTCAGTCATCGGCTTCATGCGGGTGATCTCGGGCTGGATTGTCGGTATTGCCACAACACCGTGGAGGTGGCCGCCAAAGCTGCCATTCCCCCTACTCAGACCTGTATGAATTGCCACACCCAGATTCGTAAGGACAGCCCGCTGCTCCAGCCGTTGATGGAGAGTTACCAAACCGGCATGCCCATCAAGTGGCTGAGAGTACACGACTTACCTGATTACGCTTATTTCAATCACTCCGCTCATGTCACCCGGGGCGTGAGTTGCGTGGAATGTCACGGCCGCATTGATCGCATGGATGTGGTGACCCAGGAGCAGCCCCTCAGCATGGGGTGGTGCTTGGAATGTCATCGCAACCCCGGCAATCGGGTGCGCGATCCACAAGAGGTGACGAATCTGGGCTGGCTCTTCCCCGGTGATAAAGAAGAGCAGGATGCGTATCACGCCCGTTGGAAAGAAATGAACCATATCAACCCATCCCAGGACTGCTCTACATGCCACAGATGACCGACTCGACCATGACCGGTCGCGAATACTGGCGCAGCGTGAATGAGCTGGCGGACACCGATGAATTTCGGGAGTTTATGTACCGTGAATTCCCCGCGGGGGCGTCGGAAATGCTGGATTCCGGGGACCGGCGGCATTTTCTGAAGATTATGGGGGCGTCGATGGCCTTTGCGGGAATGGGGTTGGCGGGTTGCCGGCGATGGCCGGAAGAGCACATTGTGCCCTATGCCCGCCGTCCTGAAGGTCGAATTCCGGGCAAACCCCTGCATTACGCCACCAGCATGGAATTGGGGGGGGTTGCTCAATCTTTGCTGGCGACCAGTTTCGATGGGCGCCCGATCAAAATCGAGGGGAATCCTGATCATCCGGCCAGTCAAGGTGCCGCCTCACTTCATGCTCAGGCCAGTGTGCTCAATCTTTACGATCCGGATCGTAGCCGGGAAGTTCAGCACAAGAATGTTCCATCCGATTGGGCGAGTTTCACGGGTTGGGCGGGAACTCATTTTGGGGGATTGGCAACAGCGCAAGGAAAAGGCCTGGCTGTATTGAGCGAGGCAACCAGCTCACCCAGCGTTCTGGCCATGAAGGCGAATTTCCTGAAAAAATATCCCCAGGCCAAATGGCATGAGTACGAGCCGTTCAATCACCAGAATGAACAGGAAGGGGCGACGCTCGCCTTCGGAAAGTCCTATCGCACCCATTATGCCTTCGATCAAGCCAAGGTAATCGTCTCATTCGATGGGGATTTTCTGGGTCACCACCCCAACGCCATTCGACATATTCGTAATTTCGCATCCGGCCGCAAGGCGGATGATTCCGGGAAGACGATGAATCGCCTTTATGTATTTGAAGGTGGTTTTTCGCTGACAGGATCGAATGCTGATCATCGGGTGGCGCTTCGTCCCTCGGCGATTCCCGCTTCCGTGGCTTGGTTGGCTGGCCGAGTGTTGGGTGAGAATACGCTTACGGCAGAGGCGGAGCAGGCACTGGATGCGGGAGCGATCGAGCACCTTGAGCATGCTTTTGAGGATCTGAATCACGATCACGGCTCCGGAGTGGTGGTGGCCGGTCCTTCACAGCCCGCTGAAGTACACGCTCTGGTGCATCTGATCAATGAATCATTGGGGAATGCCGGGAAAACGGTGACATACACGGCCGATGAAAACACCGCGAGTCTGCCATCCTCGATAAGCGAATTGTCGGACAATATTCGAGCCGCCCGGGTCGATACACTGCTGATTCTGGGGGGGAATCCCGCCTTCAATGCTCCCGAAGAGTTGAAATTTGCTGAATTGCTCAAGCAGGTTGCTCATGCCATTCATCTTTCGGATTATGTGGATGAAACCTCAATTCTCTGTGAGTGGCATCTCAACCGGGCTCACTATCTCGAATCATGGGGAGATGGCCGCTCATGGGATGGAACCATCACGATTTGCCAGCCGCTTATCGAGCCATTGTTCGGGGGAAAAACTCCTCTTGAGGTGTTGGCTCTTCTCAGTGGTGATGCGGTGCCAAATGGTCAGGAAATTGTTAAGGCAACGCACAAAAATTTGCAGGGGGGAGGCAAGGAAAGCAGGTGGCGGAAAGCGGTCCATGACGGCTTCATTCCGGGAAGTTCTGCGACCCTCATTTCCAGCAAAGTGGGGAATCGTTCAGGAAACATTCTCAGCAAGGTTCGCCCTCTGCTGAAATCTACTTCCGGAGGGTGGGAAGTGGTGTTTGCCTCCGATGGGAAAATTCATGATGGGCGATTTGCCAACAACGGCTGGTTGCAGGAGTTGCCTGATTCATTGGGCAAACTGACTTGGGATAACGCCGTGCTGATGAGTCCGGGCGATGCCGATCAATTAGGGGTTCAGCAGGGTGATATGGTAACGCTGACGGCAGGAGATCGAGTGGCGGAGGGGCCGGTCCTCCTTATTCCCGGGTTGCCGGCAAAAACCGTTCAGGTGGCTTTGGGCTATGGTCGTAAATTTGAAGGACGAATCTGCACGGGATCAGGATTTAATTTCTACCCGATTCGGACCAGTGACGAGATGTGGTCGTTGTCGGGCATCAACATAGTGAAAACAGGGAAGCACTATGAACTTGCCTGTACGCAGGATCATTGGGCGATGGATACCGAGCAGGTGGCCGGGAAGGGGATCCAAAGTCGATTGCCGGGCATTTTCCGGGAAGCAAATCTTGATGAATACAAACATCATCCAAAGTTTGCCAGTCATCGAGTCCATACCCTGCATCGTCTCTCACTCTGGGATGACCAGAAGAATTATGAGGGGGCGAATTACAAATGGGCATTATCCATCGACCTGACCAGTTGCGTGGGCTGCTCCGCTTGCGTCGTGGCGTGCCAGGCGGAGAACAACATTCCCATCGTGGGGAAGGATCAAGTCAGTCGGGGTCGGGAAATGCACTGGATCCGTATTGACCGTTACTACAAGTTCGGCAAGACGGGTGATAAATCCTGGGATGCGGATCAATTGGAATCGATCGCTTATCAGCCCGTTACCTGCATGCACTGTGAAAACGCTCCCTGTGAGGAGGTCTGTCCGGTGGCGGCGACCGTCCATGATCAGGATGGCCTGAATGTCATGGTGTATAACCGATGTGTAGGCACCCGATATTGCTCCAACAACTGTCCCTACAAAGTGCGTCGTTTCAACTACTTTGATTTCCACCGGCGAAAACCCCATCGCGAGCAACCCGGAACGCTCCTTCAAGTGGAGCCGGGATACTACACCCGCTCACAGGCGGCGGCCCATAAACTGCATCAACTACAATTCAACCCGGAAGTGACTATACGAGTTCGGGGCGTGATGGAGAAATGTTCCTATTGCATTCAGCGCATTTCTGAAGCCCGCATCGAGGCGAAGAATGCATGGACAAAATTGCCCGAAGCGGAGAAGCAGCAGACAAAGCGCATCGCCATTGAGGATGGAACGATTACCCCGGCCTGTGCTCAAACCTGTCCCGCAGAAGCCATTGTGTTCGGCGATCTTTTCGATCCAGACAGCCGGGTAGCCAAACTTCATAACCACGATCGATCCTACGAAATGCTGGAAGAATTGAACAACAAGACGCGAACCCGGTATCTAGCCAAGTTGCGGAATCCTCGACCAGAGAGTGGGGCCACCGCAAATGGCCATATGAATTCTTCCGAGGAGGCGGCAAGTCACTGATGAGTACCCTGATCATTGACAACACTTTTGAGGATCCGGCCCACCGGGCTCCCCTTATTCTCGGCCACGATCGTTTCGATACGGTGACGGCGGAGATCTGCGGAGTGAACGAAGCACCGAAGCCACCTCGGGCGTGGTATGTGTGTTTCTCCATCGCTGTGGTGTTGATGATGATGCTCATGGCGACGATCGGGTATCTCTTCGCCACCGGGGTCGGCGTGTGGGGGAATAACAACCCCGTTATGTGGGGTTTTCCCATCGTCAATTTCGTATTTTGGGTCGGTATTGGTCATGCGGGGACTCTCATTTCCGCCGTCCTCTTCCTGTTCCGGCAGAAATGGCGAACCGCGATCAACCGTTTCGCAGAGGCAATGACCATCTTTGCCGTGATTTGTGCAGGATTATTTCCCGGCATTCATATCGGGCGCATCTGGGTGGTGTACTGGCTCTTCCCCATTCCCAATCAGATGGATATGTGGCCACAATTCCGCAGTCCGCTGTTGTGGGATGTCTTCGCGGTGGGGACTTACTTCACAGTTTCCACACTTTTCTGGTATGTCGGCATGATTCCCGACATCGCCACCCTTCGGGATCGATCCACAACCAAGTTCAAGGCCATTGCCTACGGCTTTTTCTCGCTCGGTTGGCGCGGGAGCATGCGTCACTGGCATCGGTATGAGCGGGCTTATCTTCTGCTCGCCGCCCTGGCCACACCGCTGGTGCTCTCTGTTCACTCGGTAGTGTCATTCGACTTTGCCGTTGCCCAATTGCCCGGTTGGCACACCACGATCTTTCCGCCTTACTTTGTGGCGGGGGCGATTTTCTCCGGTTTCGCGATGGTGATGACCTTGGCCATCCCCGCCCGGCAGTGGTGGGGCTTGAAAAATTTTATCACGCTTCGTCACCTGGAGAATATGAACAAGGTGATTCTGCTCACCGGATCCATTGTGGGCTATGCCTATTCCATGGAGTTCTTCATCGCCTGGTACAGTGGAGCGGAATATGAAGGATTTGCCTTCATGAACCGAGCCTTCGGTCAGCACTGGTGGGCCTATACGATCATGGTGTCCTGCAATGTGATCACGCCGCAGGTGTTCTGGTTCAAGAAGGCCCGTCGAAGCATTCCCATTATGTTCGTGGCCAGTCTTCTCGTCAATGTGGGGATGTGGTTCGAGCGATTCGTTATCGTGCTGTCGCTGGAGCAGGATTTTCTGCCCAGTTCATGGGCGTATTTTACTCCCACCTGGGTGGACATGACCATGCTCATCGGGAGTTTCGGTCTCTTTATGACCCTCTTCCTGCTCTTCATCCGGTTCCTTCCCGTCGTGGCGATATCCGAAATCAAGGGGGTTATGCCCGCGGCCAACCCACATGCCGGTCATCATCATTCTGATACCACGGAGGTCGACTCATGAGCGATCCCGCAGTGATGACTCAAGGCACAGAAGCCACGCAAGCAGACTCGAAACAGGTCGGGACAGGGAAAATATATGGCCTGATGGCTGAGTTCGATTCACCCGCCGCCATCACGGAGGCGGCAAAAAAAGTATGCGGCAAGGGGTATCGATGGTTTGATTGCCATGTGCCGTTCCCGGTACACGGCCTGGATACCGCAATGGGCGTGCGACCCACCATTCTCCCCATATTTTTCTTCCTGTTGGGGCTGACCGGAACAATTACTGGTATTACGCTGCAGACATTTACAAACTCATTCTCATTTGAAGTATGGGCGGGCGTCCTCGTACGAGGGTACGACTTTATGATCAGCGGTAAGCCGATGGTCAGTGGAGAGGCATTTGTCCCAGTGATCTTCGAACTGACAATTCTCTTCGCGGCGGTGGGGGGGACCATTACCATGTTCATACTGAATGGGCTACCCCGGTGGTATCATCCATGCTTCCGCAGTGAGCAATTCGCCCGTGCGACCGATGATCGTTTTTTCATGGTGATTGAAGCCCGCGATCCAGAATTTTCACGAGACAAAACGGAGCAATTTCTCCGTTCGCTCGATCCTCTTTCCCTGGAGGCGTTGGAGGAATGATGTCCATTCCCAAGCCCATTATCTACGCCGTTCTCACGCTGGTTATTCTAGCCATGATTCCCCCTGCCCTGATCGCAAGGGACCGCGCTGTACCCAATGCTCGTCGGCGCATCCACCTGGTGCAGGATATGGACAACCAACATAAATTTCGGGCACAGCATGAGAGTCCATCGATCATGCGGGGGACAGAAAAGATTCATCTGTTCAAAGATCATCGAGCCATGCGTCCGGTCGTTCCGGGAACGATTGCCCGGGGAGAGTTGCGGGCGGACGACCATTACGAACGCGGAGTCAAGGACAATGCGTGGGCCACGACATTTCCCGCCCAGGTTGAGGTCAACATGGCTCTGCTCGAACGCGGACGAGAGCGATTTAATATTTACTGTCAGCCCTGCCACGGTTTAACCGGGGAAGGGGATGGGATCATTCATCGGCGGGGAAGTACGCTCATGCTCGATCCCAATGGGGGAGGCACTACTTGGGTTCCTCCAAAAAATATCCACGAAGAAGCCATCCGCCAGCAGCCAGTGGGGCAGATGTACAACAATATAACCAATGGGGTGAGGAATATGGCGGGGTATGGCGCTCAAATCCCGGTGCATGACCGTTGGGCGATTGTGGCGTATGTCAAAGCCCTGCAGCGCAGTCGGCATGCCGAAATCAGCGATGTGCCAGAACGGATTCGGGGAGGCATGCTCTCTGAAACCATTGATGAAAGAACGCCACCTGCGGAGCCGGAATCACCGTGAACGACCACCTGTCAACCAATGATGATCGGCAACTGGGCAATCTTGGTCAGAAGGCCGGAATGCCTGCGCTCCTGCTGGGAGCAGCTGGCATTGCCGCCAGCGTGGTCATCGCCTTGATCCTGGGGCACGATGGATGGGAACGACTTCAGCACTCCTATCTCTGGGCATTTATTGTCGTCACCACTATTTCTCTGGGTGCTCTGTTCTTCACGATGATTCAGCACGCTACCCGGGCGGGGTGGGGTGTGGTCTTTCGTCGAATTTATGAAAATCTTGCCGCAAATCTGATTGTCATCATCCCGATTGCATTCATTCCCGTCGTGCTTTTTCTGGTTTTCGGGGATTTGTATCACCACTGGTCCGACCCGGAGTTGACGAATCCTGATTCCGAAACTTATAACGCGATCATCGCTCATAAGTCGGCCTACCTGAATGCACCTTTCTGGATCATTCGGGCAGCGATTTTTCTGGGCATCTGGTCCATGTTCTCTCGGTTCTTCCTCCGCCATTCCGTGGCCCAGGATGCCACGGGTGATTTGAGCCACACGCACCGGATGCAGGCCCTTGCCCCGGTGGGACTGATTCTCTATGCCCTGACCCAGTCATTTGCCGGGGTCGACTGGATTATGTCGCTGGAATCCCACTGGTTCTCCACCATGTTCGGAGTGTACATCTTTGCCGCCAGTTGCTGTGGTGTGTTCTCCGTGGTTATCATCATTGCGTATTTTCTCCAGCGATCAGGAAAGGTAAAGGACGACATTACGCTCGAGCATTATCAGGATGCCGGGAAATGGTTGTTTGCTTTCGGGGTGGTGTTCTGGGCGTATATTGCTTACAGTCAGTACATGCTTATCTGGTACGCCAACATTCCGGAGGAAACCAACTGGTTCCACGCCCGTCGTCTCGGGGGTTGGATGAATGTGTCTATTCTCCTTCTGGTCGGCCATTTCGCAATCCCATTTATTCTTCTGGTCACCAAGCACACGAAGCGCATCAAACCGGTCATTGCAGGCATCGCGGGTTGGATGCTGCTGATGCATTTTGTTGACATGTATTGGCTGGTCATGCCGAAGATTCCTCATGAGGCATTGGCCAACGCAACATCTTTCGCCGATCTTCAAAACAGCGTTACCGCGGCCGAACTCGGCTATGGCCCTCATCTCCTCGACCTGACCTGCCTGGTTGGATTGGGCGGAATCTTGGTGTACTTCACCCTTCGGCGCATGGCTCATTCGGCCCTCATTCCCATTCAGGATCCTCGTCTCGAAGAATCTCTCGCCTTCGAAAACCAATAAACCCCCGTCCCCCGGATTAATACATTTAGATTCAGTATTAGAATTGACCTGCCACCTGCCACCTGCC
>CAZLXE010000007.1:21123-46811 GCA_964563005.1 uncultured Isosphaeraceae bacterium | reverse complement strand
GGTCATCTGGGGATAGAGCAGGACTCGGTCGTGGGCGAGGAGAATCAGGTCGTTTGCTCCATCGCCGGTCACATCCTGAATAAGGGCCATGCTTGGCTCGAATTGCCGGGTGTCGCCTCCCGAGAACAGGCGGGACTCAAAGACTTTGAATCCCAGGGCGTGGAGGAGGGTTCCGGTTTCAGTAAAGGTAAATATATCGCACATCTGTTCTCCCGCGTCGAGTGCGATGAGATCAGGGCGACCATCACTATTGAGGTCTCCCTCCGCGAATTCGTGGTACACCCTTCGTTCATCATCCGGCCGCCAAATATTTTCCTCCCGCAGGGCGATTCGTTCCCCCGCTAGCCGCACGACGGCAAAGCCGTCATCTCCCACGGCGAGCAAGGTGTCTTTTCCGGTTTTCTTGCTATCGCCGGGTATTTCTCCAATTTCACCGCCGGTAAACGAGCCGGCATGAATGGTTTTGAAGTCGAATCCTCGAATGGTGATGGCATCCGCTTCGATCCAGCTTCCACGGGAGGATTCAAAGTCCGGTGAGTTGGATGACTCGGAAGATCCGGGGGTGGGAATCATCATGATCAGGCGGTCGTTTTCAGTATCCGCGGCGGCAATGCAGTCATTTGCCAATGCCACCAGCGCAACCAGTTTCGCCGTGGGATCAGCCGCATTGATCTGGGTCACCACCTGCCAGCCCGCGCTCACCCCGGCCTCGGGGGTGGGGTCATACCGCACGGCCCGCACGAAGTTTTTGTCGGCAATAAGCAGTTCATCCTTGCCATCCCCATCGATGTCAAAGATGGTGGTATTGTCTGCCGTGGCTGCTTTCACCAGACCATATTGCCCCATTTCTTTGGATTCCAGCAAGGTAAAAACCTCACCTTCTTCAGTATTGGCATTGGCCTGAATCATCATCATGGGCTTGTCCCGGGTAAAGAGGAGCAGATCTGTGTGCCCATCCTGATTGGCGTCGAGAGCCAGAATGGTTTCAGGTGAGCGACTGAGCGTGCCCAGATCAACCACTTCCCGGTCGTTGGACACTCCGGTTCCACTCGCCAGGTCGATGATCTCCAATACATGCTTGCGCCCGGATTTGGAAATTACCGCCAAGTGGTGTTCGCCATCCAAGTCTAAAAGATTCATCGCCACCGGCGTATGCCCCTCCTTGACCGGAATGGGTTTGGGAAGGGGAATGCGAATGCCATCGACTCCCATCTGTGGATCGCATCGTCCCACCACACCCTCTTTTTCCGACAATACAAATATTTCCGCATAGGTATCGTCATCCACATTCCCGGCGGCGATCGAGATGAGGTCTGACAGCGAGGGATACGATTGTCCCGCCTGCATTCCCTTGCCTTCCTGCTGTCCATAGACCACCAAGGCGTTCGCCCGAGTGTCGGTGGCGAGCAGATCGAGCAGACCATCGCCATCCACATCAACCACAGCATGGCTCCGTTTCCGATTCCCCGCGTCGGTGAAACTCCGCACACGAATAGCCGCTTCCCGATCGCCGGTTGATTCAATCGTTTCGGTCGCCACCCGACTGATGATGAGCCGCTTTGCTGCCCGTTCCAGAACGGCAAGTTTGGCTCCTTTCATTCCCGGAACCCGTACGGCGGCGAAGTCATGCAGAGAAGGCATCTCAAACCGAACTTGCGACCCTAATGACTTTTCATCTGCTGATCCCTTCGGTTCCCCCAGCCACAATCGCAACGGGGCCGGATCTTCGGGTATTGCCCCCAGGACATCGAGCCGCCCATCCCCATTGAAATCCTCCAGAATGAAAGCGATCAGATTTGATCCTGCCGACAGTTTGCGTGCCGGACCGAGACGATCATTATCCAGCGTGCGCAAATGAATTTCTCCATTCACCAGAAACACAAGTTCTGGCTCACGGTCGCCAACCACATCAGAAATAGCAAATCCATTCCGCGTCGCTCCCAAATTCTTGATGCGATGCTTTCGAGAGACTTTGTAGACCCCGGGGGATGATTGACGCAGAAAAACCAGTTCTCCCGGTGCTCCGGCATAAATTATATCCATCAAGCCATCCCGATCAAAATCATGGGCTTGAATTGCAGCCACTCGGTGGGAGACGGCGACATTCTCCCGTCGATACCGCCAATGCTCGGGAAACTCGTTGATCCGGTCGGGAGTCACGACCGGATCTTCAGCCGATGCCCCCCGTTTCTGGATATGCAGTTCAATTCTGCTTTTTCGGTTGTTGACCACAATAAGGTCGGATAATCCATCGCCGTTCATATCCTGAACAATCATTGGGCCCGCTCCTCGCCCTATTTTGATGATTTCAAGCCCGTCAAAGCCGAAATAATCAGAGAGTGGTGGATGCTGAGATTGTGCGGAAAGAACTCCTGAACTCAAGCAGAGGAAGAAGAAGAAAATGCCGACGGTATGGGGGGTGGAGATGATGCGATTCATGGAATCATGGTAGCAAACCGAGCCCGGGAATGGATTGCGATTCGGATTCGATGGGCTTCTTCGGTGGAGGGGGAGGGTTTGAGAGGTGAACTGGATGTCAAAGCATAAAGAATGCTACACTATGATTATGATTCACTTTCGCCGTGCATTCCTTCTCTTTTCTGTCACCCTGTGTTTCGCCTTCCCATTGCAGGTGTGTGGAGATACTGTGTTCCTTAAGAGTGGACACGCTCTTCAAGGGACGGTGTTGAAACGGACGGAGCATAAACTGTGGCTTGATGTGGGGCCGGAGATTCTGGAATTCCGTATGGGGGACATCGAGCGAGTGGAATCTGAAGAGAGCGGCGCTCGCATCGTCATGAATCAGGAATCGTTGTTTCATACCGCGGGCAATCTTCCCGAGTTAACTCCAAAGGAGCAGGCGAAGCGGATCGGTCCGGCGGTTATTAAAGTGTCCACGCCTCGGGGATTGGGGTCTGGTGTCATCATCAATTCTCGGGGATACGCAATTACCAACGCTCATGTCGTGCAAGGTGAGACTCGTATCCGGTGCACCGTGTGGTTTCCTCAGGAAGATGGCACGCTGAAACGCATGGAGATAGAGGACATTGAAATCATCGCCGTTAACAATCACATCGACCTTGCCCTGTTACGCATCACTCATCCGAATCATGGAGCGTTCGATTTTGCCCCGCTTCAATTGGGAACAAACGGGGAGAAAATCGACATCGGGCAGACCGTCTTTGCCATCGGAAACCCATTAGGATTGGAGCGATCACTCAGTCAGGGTGTCGTTTCAACAACCAGCAGAAATTTTGAAGGTATTACCTATATTCAGACGGACGCGGCCATTAATCCTGGAAATTCCGGCGGCCCCCTCTTCAACACCAAAGGCGAGGTAATCGGCATCACCAACATGGGTATTCTGGGAGGCGAAGCCCTCGGATTTGCAATCCCCGGCCGGTATGTCAAAGATTTCATCCGCAACCGTGAGGCGTTCGCCTTTGACAAGAACAATCCCAACTCCGGGTACAACTATCTGGATCCCCCACCACGAAAAACATTCAGCGATGCACCGCAACTGAAGGATGGATCCGGTGACACTGAAAATTAGTATGACGAGCAATTCGTCAACCGGAATTTGGCTCATGGGTACAATTTTCGCCAATAAGTCTGTTATTCCTCACCCTGAATTCTCTCTTGGAAGGCCTCAACTGTGAAGCGAACAATTCTCACCATTCTTCTCCCCCTGTTCCTGCTGGTTAGTTCTCTTTCTGGGCAAACGAGTATTGAAGACCTCGCCCCGGATGACTCGGTCTTTTTGATGAGTGTGCGCAATCTGGAGGAATCGAAGGATCGCTTCCTCAAGTCCCCCCTGGGAGATCTGTGGCGTTCGGATCAGGTGATCAAAATGCGGCGTGAAATAGAGGAACATCTGAATGAAGGGCTGGAGGAAATGGCCGCCATGCTGGAGGTTGAGAAAGAGGACTTCGTGCTCCCCACCGGAGCGGCGGGTATTGCTGTGTATGGATATCGGAATGAGGAAACCGGAACCCCCACGCTCGGTGTTCTTTTGACTGCCGATTACGGCAAGGGAGCGGAGGGAATGGGAACTGTTCTCGAATCCGTTCTCGAAAAAGCAGGCGATGAGGGAAACATCGAGTTTGAAACGCGAAAAATCCTCGGCCACACCATCTACACAGTTCGTGCCGTAGAAGAGCCGGCAGATGAAGAAGCAGATGAAGATGAATTCGGAGGCATGATGGATGGCGGCTTCATGCCTGATCTCAATTCCATTCTGGGTGAACACCCGGAATTCCATATTGTCCGGGCGGGCAGGGTATTTCTGGCGGGCAATGACCTCGGCTCCATCACCGCCGCTCTGGAAGTCATTGGAGGTGAGCAGGCATCCGTTGCTTCAGAGCGAGATGACTACCGCAGTATGATGGCTCAACTCGACAAAAACCCCGACATGTGGTCGATGATTCTCACGGCCAATCTGCCCAAGCTGGTCGCGGTCTTTGATCCCATGAACATGTCGATGATGGCGACACCGGTGCTGAAGGCGGCTCTCGGCGAAATTGACGGTATGGGTATGAGTATGAATCTTAAAAGTCCTCAGGCGATGATGGAATCCACCATGTTCATCTCCATGCCGAACGGAAAGGCCGGTCTGTCTACCCTGCTTGCTCACGAAACTCCGATCGAACGCGTTCCCTCATTCGTCGGGGCGAACACTTATAATTTGAGTCGGGTCAATTTTGATTTTCCTGCGCTCGCGAATGTTCTGCGGGATATTCTGAAGGTTGTCCCCATGATCGGTCCCCCGCAAAGGGAACAGGGCGAGGAATTCATTGCCTCCATTGATCGTTTTACCTCCGCTCTCGGAACCCGGGTGTGGGTCGCTCAATCGATGACGCGACCGATCACCGCAGATTCCATCGGTCAATGTTTCGCAGTGGAATGTACAAAACCGGAACAATTTGAAACGGCTTTGGCTGAATATGCCCCCATGATGGGGATGGAACCGCGCGATTTTCTGGGTATGCGAATTTACTCTGTGGATATGGGCATGATGGGGATGGGGATGGGGGGATCTGAAATCGCTTTGGGCATCGGAGGACGCCATATTCTCATTGGTGGGGGGAGTGCCGTAGAGGCGGGATTGCGGGCGTTGAGTCGTGGGGGACCGGGCGGGCTTGAAGATGATCCATCGTATCGTCGCATGCTTACAACCCTACCCGCGGAACCGGTCGTTGCCTGGCAATATGCCCTGACGGTTGATGGGTGGGAAGCCATGTTGGCTGCTCAGGTGGCCCAACAAAAGGCGATGATAGAGCAGTTTCGAGAGTTTGATCCGGAGATGGCGGCGGAAATGGAAGCCGACATGAAAAAGGAAACCAACCCGCTTGCCAACCTTGATTTCGACATGCTCCGGCGCTACATCGGGCCTGGCGGGGGCATCTGGCGATCCACCGATGAGGGATTCATCATGAAGGCATATCTCCTCGACGCTTCAAACGATGACGACTAGCAGGCGGGCCCGATTCTTTATTCCCATTCAATCGTCGCGGGTGGTTTGGAACTGATGTCATAGACGACCCGGTTGACCCCGGTGACTTCATTGATAATGCGATTGCTGATGGTTGCTAGCACATCGTAGGGAATTCGCGCCCAGTCGGCGGTCATGAAGTCCTGCGTTTCCACCGCCCGTATGGCTACCGTGCGTTCATAAGTGCGCCCATCGCCCATCACCCCCACCGACTGCACCGGGAGCAGCACCGCAAACACCTGATCCGTGGAGCGATAGAGGTTGTTCGCAACGATTTCCTCCAGCAATATTTCATCGCAGTCGCGTAACACCGAAAGTTTCTCGGGTGTTACCTCGCCGATCACCCGTACCGCCAACCCCGGGCCGGGAAATGGGTGACGCCAGACTATCTGAGAAGGCAGACCGAGCACTTCACCTAACGCCCGTACTTCATCCTTGAACAAATCCCGAAGTGGCTCGACAAGTTCAAATCCCAGATCATCCGGCAAGCCCCCCACATTGTGATGCAATTTGATATTCGCCGCCGTTCCTGCGTGTCCATGCCCGGATTCGATGACATCGGGATAGAGTGTCCCCTGGGCGAGAAACTTGACTCCCTTATGTGCTTCCGCCGCCGCCTGCTGAAATACTTTGATGAACCGGTGGCCAATGAGGCGTCGTTTCTCCTGGGGATCTTCCACGCCCCTGAGGTCATCGAGAAAATCATCGGCGGCGTCGATCACCCGCAGATCGAGATGGAAATGATCCCGGAAAGTCGCTTCCACCAGTTCCCGCTCGTTCTTTCGCAGCAAGCCATTGTCCACAAAGATGCAGGTGAGTTGATCCCCGATCGCCCGGTTGAGCAATGCCGCCACCACGGACGAATCCACCCCCCCACTCAAGCCGCAGATGACTCGATCATCCGCCACGCTCTGGCGAATCATTGCGCACTGATCATCCATGAAGTCCGCCATCCGCCAGACATTCTTGCACTGGCACACCTGGTACAAAAAGTTCCGGAGCATGTCTACCCCGTGCGGCGTATGGGTGACCTCGGGGTGAAACTGCAGTCCATAAAACGGGTGCTCCCGATGGCGCACCGCGGCATGCGGACAGGTTGGCGTGCTCGCCAGAGTTTCAAATGCGCCGCCCAGTCCCATCACCTGATCGCCGTGACTCATCCATACGGTGGTCAGCGAAGGGATGTCGCCGAATAATCCGGATCGATTTGAAACATCCAGACGGGCCCGTCCATACTCCCGCGTCGCAGATTTACTCACATCGCAGCCCAGCATTTGGCAGCCGAGTTGCATCCCATAGCAGATGCCGAGGATGGGAATGCCCAACTCGAAAATACCGGGGTCACAGGTCGGGGCGCCTGGGGCATTCACACTCGAAGGCCCGCCGGACAGAATAATTCCTTTTGCTCCATACCCCCTCAATTCGCTCAATGGGGCATCCGGCGCCACCAGACGGCTGAACGCCCCCGCTTCCCGCACTCTTCGGGCGATGAGTTGAGCGTACTGGCTGCCGAAATCGAGGATGAGGATGACCTCATCGTGGGGATGATGGTGAATTTCCGGGGATTTTGGGGAATTCCGGGTATTCGGTGGGGATGCAGGTGAAGATGGGGTGGGTGAAACAGACATCAGATGAAGGCACTCAGGGGAATCGGTCATTGTATCGCAACCCGCCTTTCTTCGCCTCATCTCCACCTCACTTTGCCCCGGCGGGTCCATCTTCGTATCCTGTAGGCGTGATCTCCCCCCATTTCTTCATCCCTGCCACCCTGCTTCTGGCCACCTCGTGCGCCCCGCCGGTGTATAAGGGTGGTTTTGATGCCCCCGACTCCGCCTCGAAATTGTACGCCATCGAGCGGGCGGTCCATGCGGGGGATGCGAGCAAAGTGCCTGACATTGTGGCCCAACTCGACTCCGAAGATACTATTGTCCGCATGGTGGCCATCGAGGCATTGCGTCGCCTGACGGGAGAAACCTTTGACTACCAGTATGAAGTGGCTCGTTCAGAGCGGAATCCCGCCGTGGAACGCTGGGTGGCGTATGTGAAAGGGGATCGAGATGAGTAAAACATTTGGGCGACCGCATGTCCGGGTTGAACTGCTCAGTCAGCCGCGTTTTCTTTCCGGCACACGGGCGATGGTGGCGAATCTGGCCCAACGGCTGGGCTTTCCCGAGCATCAGTGCGGCCAACTCTCGCTCGCTGTGGATGAGGCATTATGCAACATCATCAAGCACGGGTATGACCGCTCTCCCGAAGGGTTGATCTGGATGAGCATCTGGATGTTGGAGGCAGATGAAGAGAAACCAGCGGGGATTCGAATCATCCTTGAAGACAACGCCCGTCAGGTGGAGTCGGATACCATTCAATCGCGTGATCTTGATGACATTCGTCCCGGCGGTCTGGGCGTGTTCATTATCCGAGAAGTGATGGATGAAGTAACCTACGAAAAGCGCGAGGAGGGCGGCATGCGTCTCTCCATGATGAAGCGCATCGCCCCCACGCCTGAAGGCACCAAGGTTCCCGAAGACACCCTCCCCGCCGCTCTGAGGAAACAGTGATGCACGACCCGGACACGATCGACATCATTCGCAACACCTCTGACGGAGCGATACTCCTCCGTCCGCAGGGGGAAATCGATCTCGGCCGCTCGCCCGCCCTCCGTACCCATCTCAACCGGGCCGCCCGGGAAAAACCCACGGCTCTCATTGTCAACCTCATCGATGTCCCCTATATGGACTCCTCCGGCGTGGCCACCCTCATCGAAGCCATGCAGACGGCCCGCCGGGTGGGCAGTCGCCTCATTCTCTGCGGCCTGCAGGAGCGGGTGCATTCGGTGTTTGAGATTGCCCGGCTGGATATGGTGTTCACCATCGTCGACACCCCCGATCAGGCCCTGGAGAAGATACTGTCATAATAGCAGGGTGCCCCCCTCATGCCTAATCCTCCTCCTCCACCAAACTATATGATCCGCGCCCTCGGCAACTGGGGCAATCTCTGGCTGCGCATCTTTGCCCTGATCGGGGGCGTGACCTGGCTGATTCGCGATGTGATGTCCTGGGTCTTCCGGGGCTGTCTCCATCGCCAGGTGCGCCTCGGCCGCATTGCCATCATCACCCAGACCGTCCGCATCGGCTATCGCTCCGCCCCCATCGTCGCGTTTGTGTGCGGCTGCATCGGTTTCATCCTCGCGTTGCAGATGGAACCCACCCTCACCGAATTCGGCCAGACGGACAAAATCGCCAACATCGTCGCGGAATCTGTCTTCCGGGAACTCGGCCCGCTTATTGCCGCCATCGTGCTCACTGGATTCGCCGGGGCGAGCATCGCCGCCGAGATCGGCACCATGGTGGTGGGCGAAGAAATCGAAGCCCTCGAAGCCCACGCCCTCAACCCCATCCGCTTCCTCGTCCTCCCCCGCGTGCTCGCCACCATCGCTTCCCTGATGCTCCTCACCGTGGTCGGCGATGTGGTGGCGGTCGGGGCGGGCGGCGTGGTCTCGGTGGTCCTGCTGGAAGTTCCCCGCCAATTGTATATCGACAACACCCTCGACCAATTACAACTGATGGACTTCCTCACCGGCCTCCTCAAGGCAGCCGTCTTCGGCACCATCCTCGCCGGACTCGCCTGCCACAACGGCCTGAAAGTCACGGGCGGAGCAGCAGGCGTGGGCAAGGCGACGACGGACACCGTGGTGCAGACCATCGTCTCCATCGTCATCGCCGACCTCGCCTTCACGACGATCTTCTATCAGTTGGGGTGGACCTGAGGACCCCCGGAATAGGTAAGAGGGAGAAGGTAAGAGGTGGCAGGTGACAGACCGGGGGCCGGGGGTTGGCAGTAAAAAACCCCCGAACCCCGGATGAGAACTTCCGGGGGTCGGGGACTTATGACTGAGAACTAAAAACTCTTCCGGCTTCTGGGGGTGGCTGACCGCTGATCGCTATTCCGAGGGCTCCTCCTTCGAGATCATCGTGTCGAGCATGGTTCCGATGAGGGCGGTGGTCTCAGCATTCGTACCCATTGAAGCCGAACCCCCGGCGCCTCCCCCACTGCCACCAGTAATCATCACTCTCGGCGTGATGTTGATCCCCTGCTCGCCGATGATCTTGAGGAGTTCGATCAAGGCCGCGTTGCCGGGGCCGATCTCCTGGGCGATGACGGCATACGCCTCGGCCTGGGCCTTGGCCCGAATGGCGATCGCTTCTGCGGCACCTTTGGCTTCGACGACCACCCGCTCGGCTCGGACCGCTTCCATTTTCTTTTCGTATTCCTCCGTGGCAAGGCGTTTTTCTTCCTCGGCTTCCTGTTCGGTGCGAGAGAGGGCTTTCTGCTGTTCCGCGGCCCGCTGCTGTTCCTGGAAGGTGATCTGCTCTTGGAGGGCGATCTCGCGGTCGGTCTGGGTCTTGAGAAGTTCGCCGAGGGATTGCTCATCCCCGATCGCCCCGATACGGACTGCCATAATGGTCACGCCGACCTTGGCCATTTCTTCGCGAATGGTGGCGGTGGTCGCCTCCTCCTGGTGGGAGCGATCCTGCACATAGTCGAGGGCTTTCACCTTCTCTGCGTTGTTGCGGAAGATCGCCCGCACCGTGGAGGCAAGCCGCTTGAGCAGTTGTTCCCTGTCATCGCCGAGTTCCGCCACCACCAGCGGGGCGTCCTCGGGATTGATCTGGTATTCCACCCGAACATCCACGGGAAAGGTGAAGCCATCGGAGGTGCGGACCTCGATCTCATGCAGTTCCGCCTGGCCCCCGAGGCCGTAGCGGATGATCTGCTGGCGGGTGGAGACCATGGTGACTTCGTACGCCTTGGTGTTGAGGTAGAGTTTCTGCGGGGTGTACGGCGTCCGCCAGATGCCCCGCTGCCCCTTGTCCACAAGTTGCGCCGCTCCCGAGCCAGGGGGGGAGATACCGACATTGGATTTGATCACCCCCACGGTGGCCTTCTCGATGTTCGTCACCGAAACCCGCTCGATGTGAAAGAGCCGGGTGTTGATGCGGTAATCGCCCGGGCTGAGTACGGCCGATTGCGGCCCCTTCTTCCCATTCCCGGCCCCTAAATAATATTCCGCTTTCAGCATGTCACCGAATTTATCCTCCGACCACTCCGGGGCAAACGCCATCCCCTGGGGCAACGACTGACCATCGGCCGCGGTGATCAGGCCGACTTCATCCGCCCGAATGGAAGTGATGGGCACCTGCTCGACATCATACAGACCCGGCCAGAGCCAGAGATGCCAGCCCGGACCGAGAATTTTCGCCTGGGGCCCCATCTCGCCGTTCACGGCGATGATCGCCCCGGCTGGCAACGGCCTGCCGAGATTCTTCACCACGATCCCCACTTCGTTCTGTCCCACATGGCGGAACGAACTGAGGGTGATAAAGAACAACAGAATAATCAGGGCGAAGACCCCTGCCGCCCCACGAAAGGCGGTGTTTTCCAGTCGAAACGCTCCGGAAACAATAACGATGGCCAGTACGACGCCGAGAAGAATCATTAAACCACTCATGACAAACTCCTCCCCCGGATTAAGGGTTCTGGAACAAACACAAACACAGACCCCGGTGAATTGAGGCATGGTAAGCATTCGCGGTCCGAGCGGGGCCGACAAGTCCGGGCAGAGCCGAAATCGGACACCCCGGAATCGGACAACTTAGTCATGAGGAGTCCCTCCCATCCCGGAAGAAAACCTCTTCAATCTCCCCTATGATGGGTCTTTCATACCTATTCTCAGGAAACACCAAGCGATGACCACCGCCAGCACCACTCCCATCCCTTCCGGACAGAAAACCACCGATCCTCTCAAACTGATCGATGTCGATCATGTCCGCTTCTTCGTGGGCAACGCCAAGCAGACGGCCTATTTCTATGCCCACTGTTTCGGCTTTCAGGTAGCCCAGTTCGCCGATCTGACCACGGGCAGCCGCGATGAGGCATCCTACCTGCTCACCCAGGGAAACATCAGGTTTATCCTCACCACCGGAATCACCCCCGATCATCCCGCCAGCAAAGAAGTCCGCCGCTTTGGTGATGGCGTCAAGGATGTCGCCTTCACCGTGGAAGATGCCACCGCGGCCTACGAACAGGCGCTGAAGAATGGGGGCGAGTCGGCCTATGAACCGGTGGAGATAACGAGTGAGGGGGGAAGTGTCGTCAGTGCGGGGATCAAGTGTTTCGGACGGGTCGTCCATTCCTTCGTCAGCCGATCGGGATGTTTTGACCTCAAGCAAGTCCGGGAAGGGAAAGCCATTACCCCGCAGTTTCAGCCGGTGGAACGATTCGCCCTGAATGACTTCAACGCCAAGAACCCCTGCGGCCTGAAATTTGTCGATCACTGTGTGGGCAATGTCGAACTGGGAAAAATGGATCATTGGGTGTCGTGGTACGAGAATGTCCTGGACTTCAAGTTGTTCAAGCATTTCGATGACAATGATATTTCCACGGAGTATTCCGCTCTGATGTCAAAGGTGATGGACAGCGGGTTTGGCGTGATCAAGATGCCCATCAATGAGCCGGCGGAAGGGAAGCGGAAGAGCCAGATTCAGGAATATCTCGACTGGCACGACAACACCCCCGGCGTGCAGCATCTGGCATTGCGGACAGATGATGAACTCACCTCCGTCGCCGAACTCCACCGCCGAGGTGTGGACTTCCTCTATGTACCCAAAGAATATTACAACGAGGTGTGGGATCGGGTGAAGGCGTTGGGGTGGGAGGTGAAGGAAGACCACGAAAAAATCCGCGATCTCGGCATTCTCGTGGATGCGGATGAAGAGGGATACCTGTTGCAGTTGTTCACGCGTCCCCTGCAGGATCGCCCAACGCTGTTCTTTGAAATCATCTGTCGCCGGGGCAGCCAGAGTTTCGGCAAGGGGAATTTCAAGGCGCTGTTTGAGTCATTGGAGCGCGAGCAGGAACGACGGGGAAATCTGTAGACGAGTCCACCATCCCCCCTACCGGTTCTCCACCCCCCACGGGAATCCGACCACACTGTCCCAACCCCGCCGATGTTCGTCTGGCTGCTGCTTATCGAATTGTTCCGTCATGTAGTAGAGCAAACCCGCTGGGGTCGGCCCCACGCAGGCCGCCCCGTGCCACAGCGGCGGGGGAATCACCAGCACCCCCGGTTTCTTCTCGCCCATTACCGTCATCCACGCCGTATCGTTCGCCTCCCGGTACACCCCCACTTTCAGGTGCCCGGTGAGGACGATCCAGAAATCGGACTGTTTGTCGTGACGATGCCACGCCTTGATGACGCCCGGATACTGGATTGAGAAGTTGATCTGTCCCCGCTCGCTCATCGCTCCTCCTAAAAGATTCATATACGACCATCCCCGATCATCGGTATACGGCGTGATGGGAAGAAATACCGGGGCTTCGGCTTCCCGGGCGGCGGCCTCGGCATCAGACCACGATCCCGTAAATTCATCAGGAGTGAGAATCGCCCGATGAGGTTTTTTCAGCGTGGTTTTCGGTTCGGCGATGGTCGTTTCAATTTCCATATCGGACTCCTGATGATCATTCTCGACCCTTCAGTGTATCCACTCTATTTGACGCGGCAATACAGAATCGCCACGATGCGTTGAATCAGACATTATCAACTCCCCTGGATTATTCCCATGAACTTCGTTTCCGGCCCTCTCGCCGCCAAAATCGCCTTCACTCTCAGTCGCATCATCGTCCCCCTCTGGGTCGGTACTGGGGCAATTTTCAAACTCGTAGAGAGCGATCCCCGGCTCCTCCCCAAAACAATTTATGAACCCGCAGTTTCCACCTTCCATTTAAATCTGGATTGGCTGCTCGCCGTATTAATCGGCCTCGAGTTCCTCGCCGTGGGTGTCATGGTTTTCCTTCCCCGCCTCGCTCGCAGCATGGCCGCCTTCATGCTGGGATGTTTCTGCCTGATCCTGGTCGGAGAAATCATGAAAGGCAATGCCCACTGTGGATGCCTGGGAAACATCTCCCCCTCCCCCTGGGTCATGCTGGGCATTGACGGTGCTCTGCTACTGGGAATCCTCGGGTTTAAACCCGCCCCCTCGTATAAAGCCATGCTGCCCCGAAATCCCCTCATCGGGGCCACCATCGTCTGTCTCCTCGGATTCGGCCTGAGTATTGCCCAGATCATCTCCCCCACGACTCGTGATGACAACGCACCACAAACTCCCCACGAAACCGCAGCCACGGCAGAGAATCCTCAAACATCTCCCCCAGTTCCCTACGGCCAGACTCCTCCTTCCTATTTCTATGAAAAAGAAGTCAACTCCTGGGTGGGCAAAAAATGGGAAGAACTCGAACTACCCCACTACATGAACGGCTGGCCCCGGGACATCCACCAGGGCCGTCGGTATGTCATTTTCTTCAGTCGATCATGCGACCATTGCCAGACCCTGCTGGAAAAGTATTTTGAATTTGAAGCGCCCTACCCCACCGCCCTCGTCGCCATTCCCGAAACAAAAAAGGGGTTTAACCCGGACACCGCTCTTCTTATGAATTTCTGCCATACCTGCGTGGAAAATTTTGAATTGGAACCCGGCTGTAATTGGATGCTCACCCCCCCCCTGGTTCTCGCCTTGGAAAACGGCGTCGTCGTGTGCGCCGCCCAGGCCGAAAACGCAGAAAATCCCACCTGTTTCCGCTGACTTCAGGGGGCGTTATACCGGTGACTCGGCGAGATATGTATCCAGTCGATTCGCCGCATCGATCAGAATCCACGCACTCAACGGATCGGGGAACCCCCGCAAAGCCAGGCAATTGTGCAATAAGGTCTCCGCGTAATGATTGCATTCCGGGGTCTGCCCCAACAGAAACACATGCAAAGCCCACGGCCGATTCGTTGCATTATCCGGCTGAGTATGTTCCAGATGCCAGTCCCGTACCCCTTCAACCCTCTTCATCCAATCTGTACGCTCCCGTTTCCGGGCCAGTGTCCACAAAGCGTGCAGGCCGCAGAGATCAGCATCCGTCCACACTTCTATCGCCTTATACATTCCTTGCTGAAAAAGAGAACCTTTCGTAGGCGATTCCAATAAACCATCAACATCTACTGCTCTATCAACCAAGGCCCACCACAAACCAATTTCACGCTGAGGTGTCGGCTGAGGGCTGCATCCGGGTTTCTGATCGCAGACCACCAGTCGAAACGGCTCATCGAGAACTCCCGCGCTCAGCGTATCTCCTTTTCCAGCATGGGGCTGGGCAATCTTCCGAAGGTGATCGGACCAAGAATTCAGTGAATGAGATTGTTGCATATGCTTTACTTTGGTCATTCAGGCAAGATAGGCAAGCCGCTTTGACAGAGTCTTGTTCAGGAATTGACTAAATCTCAGGGATTTTCCTTGGGATTCCTGCCATTTGGTGGTACTTTATAGTACTCCCCATGATCGGCCAGTTGGAAACAAAAAAACGAACCCTCTTCACTCGCCAGTGTGTGGCGTGTGGTTATGACGGTGCGCTCCTCCGTGGAGGCAGGGCTGAACGATGCGCCCGCTGCGGCTGCGATCTAAAACAACGCCCCGCTCGAAGTTACGCCGAAATGGAGGGATTGCTGAAGCCGCCTGCTCCCCGGGTCATCGCACCACCTCAATTGACCCGTAACACCCGCATCATGAAGCGCTGGATACTCTTCATGTCCGCAACAATGGTCGGCATGATTGCATTCTTCTATCTGGTGGCCTCCGCCTTTACCACCTGATTCGATGGGATCGCTCTTTAATCTGATACCATGCCCCGCTTCCCGATCTTCAGGAGGCAACGATATGAGTACGCCACTCGACCCCGTATTGGAATCCATCGACACCAACCTTGATAATTCTGTCCAGCGTCTCTGCGATCTGTTGCGCATAAGAAGCATCAGCACCGATTCCGCCTACAACGATGAAATGCGAAAGGCAGCAGATTGGCTGACGACAGAACTCTCCGATATCGGATTCAAGGCCTCCGTTTGCCCCACCAGTGGACACCCTATGGTCATGGCCGATTCCGGAGAACACGCAGGACCGACTGTCCTCTACTATGGCCACTACGATGTCCAGCCCCCCGATCCCCTTGATCTCTGGGAAAGTAAGCCCTTTGAGCCATCCATCGTTCCCTCGAATCACGGCCAGAAAATAGTCGCGAGGGGTGCCGTGGATGACAAAGGACAATTGATGACCTTTGTCGAGGCCTTCCGGGCCTGGAATCAGGTGCATGGCGAGTTCCCTTTCCGAATTAAAATCCTCCTCGAAGGCGAAGAAGAATCGGGCAGCCCCAGTCTGGATCCCTTCCTCGAAGCCAAGAAAAAGGAACTCGCCGCTGATGTCTGCATCGTCTGCGACACCGGCATGTGGGACATCGACTCTCCCGCCATCACCTATCAACTCCGAGGCCTCGTCTATACCGAAATCACCCTGCATGGCCCTTCCCGCGATCTCCATTCGGGCATGTACGGCGGTTCGCTCGTTAATCCCCTCAATGCCCTCTGCCGGGTCATGGGCGAACTGATTGATGAAAATGGCGTCATTCAGATTCCTGGATTCTACGACGGCATTATTCCACCCGGAGAAGATGAACTCGCCTCATGGCGGGCTTTGGGTTTCGACGAAAAAGTATTCCTCGACGAAGCGGGCATGAAAACCCCGACTGGTGAGAAGGGATACTCCACCCTCGAACGCATCTGGGCCAGGCCCACCTGTGACATCAACGGCATCTATGGCGGATACACCGGGGAAGGGGCCAAAACCGTCATCGGTTCCCATGCCACCGCCAAAGTGAGTTGCCGCATGGTGCCCGGACAGGATCCCCAAAAAGTATACGCCGGAATTGAGCAGTTTCTCCAAGAGCGTACACCACCGGACTGCCGCTGGGAAATCAATTCCCACGGTCTCAATCCTGCAATTCGCGTCCCCACTGAGTCACCATTCCTCACCGGAGCATGCCAAGGACTCGAACGCATCTACGGCAAAGCCCCCGCTTTGATCGGCACCGGTGGATCCATCCCCGTCGTCGGCTCATTCCAGGAAATCCTCGGCTTCGATTCCATCCTTATCGGCTTCGGCCTCGATGATGACTGCGTCCACTCCCCCAATGAAAAATTTGAGATGCGGTGCTTTCATCAGGGCATCCGATCGCACGCGGCAATCATGGATGCGCTGTCCGGAATCAACCCATAATCAAGCCGCCTGTCCTAGAGGAACATCGCTCCCGTCTTCCTCAAGTACTGACTCAGATGACTGAGTAGATTCCGAAGTGGATGCCGCGTCGTCATGCATCGCGTCATAGTCCAGTCCCCGGCTCTGAGCCGCTTTCCGAAACACGCTTTCCTTGATGGCCCGCAATTCATCCATCTGTTTAATGCGCAGCGTGTGAGCTTCAACTTTCAAGTTGTGCCAGGATAAGCCATACATGAGATCAGTTGCGATCACCCGCAGGCACATCCAGACCAACCATGCGGCAATCATGCTCGTTCCCAACCAGGTCCAGAGTGATGCATCCATGCTCAACATGGTGAATCGATCGGCTCTGAAGAGAGTGAACTTGAATGGAATAAGCAATGGTCCTACGCATAATTGCTTACCCCGGCAAAACAAAAACGCCGTTTTTTTGAAACAAGTTATGATTTTTTAAAAAAATACATAAAAAAGACATAAATTCTTTATTTAACTTGATTTAGATCGTTTATGAGTTACTTTACTATCTGAAAACCTGCCGATAAGTTCGTGTGGATCTTGAGTCATCGGTCAGGAATTTTCTGGAATAAGGCATCTAGGAAGGGTTCCAGTTATGTCGTTTTCTCCTCGTAGCATCGCTATCAATGCGCGCCTCCATATTCTGAGCACCGGATTGGCCCTCGGCTTGATTCTGGGTTTCGCGACAACCACCACGGCTCAACAACTACCCGGCGCAGGCGGACCGACCGCTCCGAATTTGAATCCCGTCAGAAAGAAGAGTAGCCCGAAAACTCCTGGCGAATCCATTCCAGATTCCGGCGATGCCACCATCTCCGTTTTTTCCAACCCCTCATTCGGGTACCGGGTGATCAAGGCCGATGTCGTCGCCCTCGATCAGTCCATCATTTACAACCGCTTCGGCGCGTTTACTTCTCAATCCATGATCTTCGCCCTCCGCCGCGATGTCGTGGATATAAATGGGGGAACGAATCTTATTCCCGGCCAGGTTCGACTTCGCTCGAATAAGCGACCTCGCCCCCTCGTCCTTCGTGCCAATGAGGGGGACATTCTCGAACTCACCATCACCAACCTTCTTGATCCGCTCCTCCCGGGCACTCGTACCGTGGGCATCCAGGTAAATGGGCTGGAAACTTACGGTCAGTTTGCCGAAGACGGCGGAGCCAATGTGGGGCTGAACACACAGAACGCCTTGGCTCCCGGAGGGTCTCAAACGATTCAATACTTTTGTCCCAAAGCAGGCCCTTTCTTCATGTATTCCGCAGCAGGCAATGCCGGTGGGGAAGGCAGCCAGATCAACCGGGGACTGTTCGGGGCCGTCAATGTTGAACCGAAGAATTCTACCTGGTATCGCTCACAGGTAACCGACAGCATCCTCAATCAGGCCACTGTCGGCATGAATCCCGATGGAACTCCCATCATCGACTACAAGGCCGCCGACGCGAATGGTATACCTTTGCTAAGAATGCTTGATCAGAATAACAATCTGCTCTATTCCGACCTGAACGCCATTATCGAAGACCCCCAGGAAGACTGCACCAACGCCCCTCCCTCAGGAACTTGCGGTCAGACCTTCCGGGAATTCACCGCAATTTTTCACGATGAAGTAGGTATTTCCCAGGCCTTTCCCATCCTCGACCAACGCATGATGAAAGGGGTACGCGATGCCTTCGCCATCAATTATGGCTCTGGTGGTTTGGGGGCGCCGGTCATGGCCAATCGCCTTCAGATTGGTCCTGCGGCAGGAGCGGGTGAAGCAAAGTTTGAAGAATTTTTCCTTGAATCGTGGGCCAATGGTGATCCCGCTATGGTGGTGCAGAAGGATCCGGTCACCGGAGTAGCAATTCAAGCCCTCTATCCCGATGACCCCTCCAATGTCCATCACTCCTACATGGGCGATCCGGTGCGCTTTCGCAACCTTCACGCGGGTAATGAAACCCATGTATTCCACCTCCATGCTCATCAATGGCTCTTTTCGCCGAAAGATGAAAATTCAACCTACCTCGATTCGCAGACCATTTCGCCGGGTGCTTCATTCACCTATGAAATTCAGTATGGGGGCACGGGAAATCGGAACTTCACGCCCGGCGATTCCATTTTCCATTGCCATCTCTATCCCCACTTCGCTCAAGGCATGTGGGAACTCTGGCGATCCCATGATGTCTTCGAAGCGGGAACTCCAGACCGCAATCTTCCCGATGGTGAAATTGCCGGAGGAACGCCCAACCCCGCCGTCGTCCCCTTGCCTCGCCGGGCCATGCCACCTATGCCCACACCTGCCTTCCGGGGATACCCTTTTTATATCGCCGGTATTCCCGGTCGGCGCACTCCGCAACCCCCACTGGAAGCTGAGTTTGATGGCGGTCTCCCTCGTCATGTGTTTCTGAATTCTGAATACATAGAAGGAATCGCGGCGATCACTGCATTCGACAATGAGCCGGTGGGCAGCCGCAACTACATGGCCGATACCGTGGCTCAGCGAGTCTTGGGAACCAACTTCGACCCCAAGCTCACGGCGTTCGCCAAACGACTGACTTCGGCGAACATCCAACTTCTTCCAGAGGCGGGTACTCCCGAAGAGCAAACCGCCATGGCTTTCCATGAAGGAAACTACCTGCCCGGCGCCATCCCAGTAACCACGCAGTACAACTGGCCCGCCATGGGCTATCCGGCCTACGACTCCTTCGGCAACCCGGGTCGATTTCTCGTCAATGGCCTCCCCCCCGCACCGGGCGCCCCCTATGCCGATCCCTGTCCCCCTTCATTCGTCGATGGCCAGGGACAAACCAGAGCGACTCCACCCCGAGTGTACCGTGCTGCCTACATTCAGTTCGACATGACGGTTAACGCCCTCGGCTGGCACGACCGGCAGGCCCGCATCGCCGTACTGAACGATGATGTCCTCTCCACTCTTGACGGCACTCGCCCACCCGAGCCACTCTTCTTCCGCGCCAACTCCGGCGACTGTATCACTTATTTCTCGACGAACCTGATGCCTTCCAACTTGAATGTGGATGACTTTCAGATCTTTACCCCCACCGACATCATCGGTCAGCATATTCATCTCGTGAAGTTCGATGTTACCTCCTCCGACGGCTCCGGCAACGGCTGGAACTATGAAGACGGCACCTTCTCCCCCGATGAAGTACGCGAGCGAATTGAGGCCAACAATCAATATCAACAACTCAATGGCGGCACCCAGTTGCTCACCGCCGCCCCCCATCCCGTGTTCGGATCCGGTCCCAATGGAACTTATCTGGGTGCCCAGACGACCACCCAGCGCTGGTGGGCCGATCCCCTCGTGGATACTCTCGGTGCCGACCGCACCATGCGGACGGTTTTCACCCACGATCATTTCGGTCCCAGTTCGCACCAGCAGCACGGCCTCTATGCCGGTCTTGTCATCGAGCCGACCGACTCTGTGTGGCAGTCTGTCGATGGCCTTACCACCCTCGGCACCCGTCTCGACGGCGGCCCCACCAGTTATGCCGCCAACATTCTGAGTGGCCCCACCGGGTCGGACAGTTATCGCGAATACATGCTCGAGTATGCCGATCTCGTCCCCCTTTACGACACGAATAACATGCCGATTGGCGCTCAATTGACCGAAGTTATATCCACCAAAGGTGCATCGAAACTCATCAACTATCGAAACGAACCGGTGGGTCATCGTACTGGTGGAGGATTCTCGACGCCCGGCGGCGACCCAGCGTTCGCATTCAGTTCAACCCAGCATGGCGACCCCTTCACGCGCACTCTGGGGGTCTATCCCGGCGATGATGTTCAGATTCGTCTCCTTCAGGGTTCCCAGGGTGAACAGCACATGATGGGCGTTACCGGTCATCGCTGGCTCCTCGAACCCTCATCTCCCAATTCGGGTTTCGTCAGCACGCAGCCCATGGGTATTTCAGAACACTTCGAGTTTGACTTCACCGCCGCAGACGGTTTCCAACCCACCTTTGGCACCCAGGGCACGGCTGACTATATGTACGAATCCTCGATTGCCGCTGATCACAATGAAGGTCTGTGGGGATTGATGCGTGCCTATGCCACCATGCAGTCCGGACTCGCCACTCTTCCCAATAATCCCAATCCCGAATTGAGACCGACTCACCCGCTTGCCTCCGGCGCCTGCCCCACCGGCCCAGGCACGCCTCCCATCAAGCAGATCAGCGTGGAAGCATGGCGGGCAGCCGACCTCTTCGGTCCTCAGGGCCTGGTCTATAACACTCCCTGGAATTTCCACGATCCCAACGGAATCGTTTTCATCGAAGCCGCCAACCGGGCGGAACTCGTTGCCGGTACGCGTCCCTATGAGCCGCTCATCCTTCGCGTAAATTCCGGTGATTGCATCGAACTGACCCTCACCAATCAACTTCCCCTTTCCGTGGCCACCGCCAATCTCATGTCCGCCCGCGTCGGCCTTCAGCCCTCGATGCTGGGATATGATGTCGGCGCTTCGGATGGCGCGTCGATCGGGCAGAATCCAGATACGACAGTCGGTCCCGGATTGTCTCGAACTTACGCCTGGTATGCAGGTGAAGTGGCCGTAGACGCGGCGAATCAAGTGGTGTGGACTCCCCGAGAATATGGCGTTACTCCCCTCCGGGCCATGGGCGACTACATGCGTCATGCCCAACACGGAGCGGCAGGTGTCCTCGTGGTCGAACCCCAGAATGCCGCCAGTTATATCGACTACAGCACCGGTCTTCCCGCCAGTGGTCAGTATGAAGCCGATGTATTCGACGCTGCTGGCAATCTGCTCTTCCGGGAATTTGTCATGCTCTTCCAGGATGGGGTCTATATGTGGGACAACCTTAATCGCCAGGTCATGACGCCGGGCAATGACCCCGACATGTTCGCCATGAATAACAAAACCGAGCCGATCTGGTCCCGCCTTGGCCTCAGTTGGGTCAATGCACAATCCTTCCTCCATCTTCTCGACCAGACCGATGCCTGTAGCACCATCGCACACGGCGAACCGGAAACACCCATATGCGAATGTGATTCCGGCATGCCCATCCGTCTCCGTTTCGCCAATGTCGGCCCCGGCTGGACCGGTGAACCGCATCGTTCAATCGCCATCGGGGGTCACGGATGGCAACGACAACCCTGGACAAACGGCTCGACCATAATGGGAGAGAATCCCGTATCAGAAACCGTGGGCAGTATCTTCGGCCTGGGACCGATGGGCGTGCGCAACATCGTCATTCCCTCTGCTGGTGGAACCACCCGCACTCAGGGCGATTTCCTCATCCGCTCCATGGATTCTGATGGCTATACCAACGGACAATGGTGCATCCTCCGTGTGCAATAAACCCTAATTTGACCATTCTTTTTCCCCCTGACCGGAAGTAGACATGCTCCCGGTTGGTTTATTGACCGTCTTGATCACTTCGTGGTCGATTGTGCCGGACTACTGCTCCTGATGTCCTATCCCGGAAAGTTGTCGGGTCCGGTGCTACACTTTACCTATGATGGCTCTGCATTTTCCGCTCCGGTTTTTGATCGTCTCATTGCTGATATTTTTGCCGATCTTGACGGTCAACGCCCAGAATGATGATCAAGAAGTCGTCATCGAACTTGATCAGTTCGGAGTAGGAAACGCCTTCCGAGCAGGCGAAATGACTGCGATCCGGCTGAAAATAACCAGTCATCTCCCTGAACCTGTTTCCGTCTGGGTGCAGTGGGAGGTCCCCAACGCAGATGGTGATATCGGAGATTATGGTCGCTCGCTTCCCCTGCAACCGGGACGCTCCTCGTTCGTCTGGCTTTATGCCCCACTATCCCCTGACACCACCATGCGATCCGTCTGGCCGGTGGTTGTGTATGAAGAGCATGATGAAGAAAGAGGTCGACAATTGGGCGGTAAAATTATCAGTCCGGGACAGGTCGGGGCTCAAATTGTAGAAATGGATCAAACCCTGATCGGCGTGATTGGATTATTACGCGGCGGGTTGGATGGCCTCAGTTCTCCCGGCCCGGGATCGGCATTCCCGCCCAGCACCCTGGAAATCACCCGCATCAAATCCGGAATCAAACCCGCCGATTTACCCGATCGGTGGGATGGACTTCGCCAGTATGAATCGCTCTATTGGTCAAATGCTTCACCGGCAGAACTTCGTGATGATCCCGCCCAGGCCCTCGAGGAATACATTCGTCGTGGCGGACATCTCATCATTGATCTTCCCTCCCGCGGCAATCCATGGGGGCTGGGACGACCGGGCATGGTGCAGAAGGATATCGAACGACTCCTGCCTGCCCGGGATCCGCCTCAGGAAGTCGATGTCCCCCTGTCAGAAATGCTCGGTGCTCTGACTAAATCGACCACCACAGAATCTGATCCTAAAATGACCGTCCGGGTTTTCGCAAATCTCCAAAATGAAAACTGGGAACTCAGCAATGCCTACGAACCCTTGATCGCACTCCCGGATGGGCGGATTGTGGTAATTCAACGGCGTCACGGCATGGGTCGCATCACCATCATAGGAATTGAGTTAGACAAGCGTTTGGCCAGTATGGGGATACCCCAGGCAGACCGCTTCTGGAATCGAATCCTCGGACGCCGAGCCGATGCTCCCACTGGAGTAGAACTCGCCGAAATCAAAAAAGAAAAGCATCTGGCTGATCTGAGGGGGACCGAACTGTTTCTTGGCTCTGGACGATTCATCACCCGTTTCATCCTGATGGACAATAAAGCCAGCGTTGGTCTCCTGCTCGCAATGGTGCTCTTTATTATCTACTGGGTCGTCGCCGGCCCCGGCGGATATAGTGTGTTGAAAGCATACAAGCAGGTGCAGCATGCCTGGCTCGCATTCGCCGGGGCATCTCTGCTGTTCACCGCTGGCGCCTGGTTCACCATGAATGTCTCGCGCTCACGGCAGATTGAAGTCAAGCACTTCACTGTGCTCGATCATATCGCCTTGCCCCGAAAAGCACCCCGGACAAACGAACCCCAATTGCAGCGAGCCGCGTCCTGGTTCACCGTTTACACCCCAAAATATGGCACCACAAAAATGTCTCTGGACTCAACGACGGGACAGCGCGATCTCCTGATGTCCTGGCATCCTCCGAGCATGGCCGTGCAGCGGTTTCCGAATGTCGATCGTTTCCGTCGAAATGTCGGGCGCGATGAAGCCGAACTCGCCCTCCCCTCCCGAGCCACCTCCACTCAACTCTATGCCCACTGGATGGGCGGCGTGCCCCGTTCCTGGGGAGGCATGATCCGCGAGGATCCCGACCAGCCCATCACCGTGCGAATGGACCCCTTGAATGAGCGCGAAGTGGGGCTGACCGGAAATCTCCTCCACGATCTTCCTGGGGATCTTGTCAATGTCAAACTGATCTGGATTCAAAATAAACGCACTCCGCCTCGCGGCTATGCCCAGGATGGTCCAAATCAATCCACTCCCTGGGTTGAAATAGCAAAAAGTGGTCAAATGCTCAATCTCGCCTATACATGGAGCAGCAATCCCATTCGTTGGCCGCGAAACACACCGCTCCCTCTCGCCGCCACCCTCACGACGAACTATCGTTTGGAACGAAACATCAAAAAGGACTACTTCGATCCATTTGTGGGATCATTGATGCAGGCGGGAACCGGTAGCGGAAACCTGAGCGAAAAAGACCGTCGCCGTCACCTGGAAATGTTGAGCATGTTTCATCAACTTGCCCCACCACCATACCTGAAAAGGCAGGAAAAGGACCCCACGCCCGACCTCATCCTGCCCCGCCGATTGAACGGAAGAGAACTCGATCTGTCCGGCTGGTTCACGCGTCCCTGTCTGATCGTCATCGGCTATCTGGAAAACACCCCCATCCCCATACCCCTGCGCGTCAATGGCGATGAAGAACCGCCAAGCAGCGAAGGCCTGACCATGATACGCTGGATTTATCCTCTGCCGCTGAATCCCCATATTGCCTTTCCTGAGCCGCCGTAAAGGTATTGCCGCTACACTATCAATACTGATTTACTGCATCGAATCCTGCAAAGGAACTAAATGCCCTTATGGCGATGATCGAAACCATTAATCTCACCAAAAAATACGGTGAACTGGTTGCTCTGAACAATCTCAACCTCTCAATTGAAGAGGGAGAGTGCTTTGGCTTCATCGGCCCCAATGGCGCAGGGAAAACCACCACCATTAAAATCCTCGCCACCCTCCTCAAACCCACCTGGGGCGAAGCCCGCGTCGATGGCATGGTAATCGGCTATCAAAATCCCCAGATTCGCCCCGTCATCGGGTATGTCCCTGATTTCATGGGGGCCTATGACGACATGGTCGTCAGAGAATACCTCGAATTCTTCGCCGCCTGCTACAACATCCACGGCAAGCAGCGAAAGCGCGTCGTCGACGATGTTCTCGTCCTCACCGACCTGAGTTACAAAGCAAACTCCGAAGTGAACGGCCTGAGTCGGGGCATGAGTCAGCGACTGTCCATCGCCCGCGTCCTCCTCCACGACCCCAAAGTATTACTCCTCGATGAACCCGCGTCCGGTCTCGATCCCCGCGCCCGCATCGAAGTTCGCGAACTCCTTAAAGAACTCCGCCGCATGGGCAAAACCATCATCATCAGTTCCCATATCCTCCATGAATTAGCCGAACTCTGTAACACCGTCGGCATCATCGAGCAGGGTGAAATGATCTATTCCGGCAAGGTCAGCGAAATCATGGCCAAAGCCAGCATGGGTCTCGTCGTCCACATCATCGTGGATGAGAAAGCCGAACAGGCCGCCGCCCTCCTCACCCAGGTCGTCGGCATTACCAAAGTCGATGTTATCCAGCACAACGGCCAACCCCGCATCGACATCACCATCAATCCCGAAAGCGGTCTCACCGCCTCCGAACTCCCCAGCCGCCTTATTGCCCAGGGCTTCCGCCTCTCCTCCATGCAGGCCGAACAGGTCAATCTCGAAACTGCATTCATGCGCCTCACCAAGGGGCTGGTGTCGTGATTCCCTGAAGAGAAATAACCCGCGATGAGTGATCAGACAAATAAAATTATCCCGCATCCGGATTTTGATGGTCATCTGG
>CAZLXE010000007.1:13611-21023 GCA_964563005.1 uncultured Isosphaeraceae bacterium | reverse complement strand
CCTACAATCCCCCCGTGCCTCTCCCCCGCGTTCTCATCCTGACTCACGATAACCACCCCCCGGATTCACTCGGTCGGGAGGTACTTGAACAACTCCGCACCGGTCTCGATAAAAAAATTATCATCACCGCCGTCCTGAACATTGACGACATCCCCCTCCCTCGCGATCTCGATGCTGACCTCGCCCTCGCCATCGGGGGCGACGGCACGCTCATCAGTCAGGCCCGCCGCCTCGTCGACCGCAATATTCCCCTCATCGGAGTCAATGTGGGTCGCCTCGGTTTTCTTGCCGAATTTAACGCCCAATCACTCATTCAACACGCCGACACCATTTTCAACGGCAACCCTCCCCTCGCCTCACACATGATGCTCGAAGTCACTCGGACTGGCCCGGATTCCGCACCTCCCGATCTCATCGAATCATTCCCCGGTCTGGCCATCAACGACTGCGTCATCACCGCCGGTCCCCCCTTCAGCATGATTGAGTTGCGCCTCACTATTGACGGCGTAACCGGCCCCACCCTCGCCGGAGACGGCGTGATCGTTGCCACTCCCCTCGGCTCCACCGCCCACAACATCTCCGCCGGCGGTCCCATCGTCCACCCCGCTCTCGAAGCCGTCACCATCACCCCCCTCGCCGCCCACTCTCTCGCCTTCCGTTCCATTGTCATCAGTGCCGAATGCACTCTCGAAATTGAAATCCTCCGGGCCAATGAAGGAACCGCCCTCGTCAAAGACGGCAATGTCTCCTCATCCCTCGCTGCCGGTGACCGCATCACCATCCGTCGCCATCCCCGAAAAGTCCGCTTCGTCACCAATCCCGATACCACCTTCTGGCGAATCCTCCTCGACAAACTCCGCTGGGCTGCCCCCCCAAACTACCGTTCGCGATAATATGCCCCCATGATCGACCTCAAGGCCTTCCGCGATAACCCCCAACCCTTCATCGATGGCGCCCGGGCTAAAAATATCGAATTCGATTTCGACCAATTTATCAAATACGATGCTCGTCGCCGCGAATTGAATACCATGGTCGAAACCATGCGGGCCGAGCAGAACAAAATCGGCCGTGAAACCGGGCCTCAACTCGGCAAACTCAAACGCGAATTAAAGAATGCCGAAAGTGAAGACCGAGCCGAACTTGAAGCAAAAATCAAGGAGTTGGAATCCCGGCCCGCCACCTTGAAAGCAGAACTCGGTGCCCTGCAATCGCAACTCACCGCCCTCCAAATGGCCTGGGATGCTCTCATCGTCCAGGTGCCTCTCCCACCCGATCCCGAAGTGCCACAGGGCGAATCCGAGGCGGATAATGTCCAACTTCGAACCTGGAACCCCCTCCATTTCGATCCGGCAAATTCTTTCGAGAAAAATCGGGGCTTTGCCCCCAAAACCCACCTCGATCTCGTCCATTCCCTCGACCTCGTCGATTTCGAACGCGGCGTAAAAATCGGTGGCACCCGCCACTACATTCTCAAAGGTGCCGGGATGATGCTCCACCAGGCCGTCCTTCGCTTCGCCCTCGATCACATCACCCAAAACCACGGCTTCACCCCTCTCTCCGTTCCCGTCATCGTCAAACACGACTGCATGCTCGGCACCGGCTTTTTTCCTTCCGGCTTTGATCAGGCCTATGAAGTCAACGAAGCCCGCCGCAACCGCACCGGCAAAGACCTCTACCTCACCGGTACCGGCGAAGTGGGTCTTATGGGTCTCCATGCGGATGAAATCCTCGATGAAGACCAACTCCCCCTCAAATACTGCACTCTTTCCACCTGCTTCCGGCGCGAAGCCGGAGCCGCCGGGCGTGACACCGCCGGGCTCTATCGCATCCACCAATTCGACAAGGTCGAACAGGTCATCATCACCAGAAACGACCGGGAAGCAGGTATCCAGTGGCATCAATCCATGATTGCGATCGTCGAGGAACTTCTCCAGAAACTCGAACTCCCCTACCGCCTCCTCCAATGCTGCACCGGCGATCTCGGAGCGAAAAACGCCGACATGATCGACATCGAATGCTGGATGCCCGGCCGAGGCGATATTGGCGAAGACGGCCTCCCCACCGGGGCCTACGGCGAAACCCACTCCGCCTCCCGCCTCAACGATTTCCAGTGCCGTCGCCTGAACCTCCGTTACCGAAATGCCGAGGGCAGGACCGTCTTCTGCCATTCCCTCAACAACACCGTCATCGCCAGCCCCCGAATCCTCATCCCCATCCTCGAGATGTATCAAAACGAAGACGGAACCATCACCATTCCCGAAGCCCTCCGACCCTACCTCCACGGCCAGGAACGCATAGAACCAAAACGCACTCCCGCCACAGCAACCTCCTAAATTTCCCCTTCACCCCTACCCATAAAAAGACCCCCAAAAGTTGCCTTTTGGAGGTCTCAGGAGATCAAATGGAGGTATCGACAGGTTCGCTTATTTCTTGTGACCGTTGCGTTTCCGCTTCTTCCGATCAATCTCGGGCCGGGGTTGAGGGCCGAGCAGAGGAGCGGCTGCACAGGAATCAATAATGCCATCCTGGTTGAGGTCCAGAGGACTCACGCCTTTGAATTGCACATTTATGGTCGCATAACTCGTTCCGGTTCCGCAATAATCAGGATTCACGGCAGCGGAGGGAGTCAGTGTGAACACAGCATCACCCAGCCCCACAATGGTATCGTAAGTCACCGAATCGATGATCACTTCCGAAACATCCGGGATGCCCGTTGCACAATCGTGACCCGTGTTGAACAGGATGTCCGCGAGGAAAATCCCATTCAGGTCCAGGGTGGCCCCTTCCAGTGGAGAGGCGAAATCACCGACCGCCACAATGCCGACGCTCACCGGTGTATTGGCCCGAGGAGTGCCTGCAGGAATCGTCGTGCTCTGGGGGAAGCCCGCTCCGAAGGTGATCATCTGTGGGCTTGCGATTTCAATACTGCTGACCAGATCGACAGAATCGGGAATGCCGTTAGCGTTGCAGTCGCGGGATAATCCACTGGCAATGTCCTGTGCATCGTTGATTTCGTTCCCATTGAGATCCACAAAAACCTGATCGGGGGGAACAATCTGACCGGCCACACCAATGAGATCGGTATGAATAAAATTGATGCCCGGGCCACCGATATTCGGCCCCTCCACCCGGAAAAAATTCTGCCCAATCGGACTCCCGGTAACCGTGTGAGGTATATTTGGGTCGCCCAGATAGCCCGCCGGAGCACCACTGTCCCATCTCAGGTAAGTGGGTCCGATTTCCGAGCGGTTTGGATCGAATGGCGTGGTAAACCGTTCATTTGCCCCCATCATACTAATGGAGTCAATGGTAAAGTTGATCGCGGCCTTGGCGTGATTTTTACCCAAATCGGCAAGCGTGACCTCTCGCACATAATTCCCATAGGGAGTGTAGATGGTGTAGGTGCCTATGTTCGCCACATCATTTTCAATATCAACCCGAACTCGCATCCGTCCCATCACCGCCTGGTCCCCTTGGATCACTGCACCTGCTGGCCCGGCGAACACTCCTTCGGTCACCATGGTTACGAGTGCTCGCCCGCGACGGGGTGCATCGTAAAAGATAATTGCTTCTGACCAGAAGTAAAAAGTTTCATCATAAAAATTGCCCGTCCGCACATCCAGGGGAGCAGCACGATCCTGCAACTGCTCGGGTCCCGTCACCAGGAAAGGATCATTGAAGTCCGTCGCCTGATAGATGCTCACCCCATTGGCATCCGTGTAATAGGAAGGATACCCGAACTGGTTGATCGGCCCATGGCTGGTCAACCCGGCTCCGCCCAACGCGGGAACACTCAGCCCCAGCATCGCCGCGGTCATCAGACCCAGCACCAGGGGTTGTCTACGATTTTGATTAATTCCATACTTATCCATTGTGATTCCTCCATTCGTTGATGCTTCTTCCATCAATAAAACTTGCTTTAAAACACTTGTGAGTCTTGTGATCGGGAGGGTACTCATGACTTTCCATGCCCTTTGCCCTTCCGTTTTTGCCGTTCAATTTCCGGCTTGGGTTGGGGACTCATCAAGGGAACCCCCGCACAGGAATCGAGAATCCCATCCTGGTTAAGATCAAGGGGGCTGGTGCCGTTGAACTGAACATTGATGTTCGCATAACTCAACCCGGGGCCACAATAATCAGCGTTTGAATCGATGCTCGGCGTCAGAGTGAACACCGCTGCCCCGGCTCCTACAATCGTGTTGTAATTCACCGCGTTGATGACGACATGTGCGAGATCGGGGATGGTGGTCGTGCAGTCATGGCCGGTGTTGAACAAAACATCCGCCACAAATACCCCGTTCAAATCCAGTGTGGCTCCTTCTGTGATAGCAGCAAAGTCGCCCGATGCCGTGATATTCACCACCACATCTGAAATCGCCGGGGGGGTGCCCACAGGAAGCGAAACACTCTGCGGAAAGCCCGCTCCGAAAGATGCAGTTTGGGGACTAACTGAATCAATTTTAGTAAATACTTCCGTCTCATCAGGAATACCGTTGGCATTGCAGTCGCGGGAGAATCCCGAGGCGATATCCAAACTGTCGGTGATTTCGTTTCCGTTCGCATCCACGAAAAGCTGATCGGGGGGAACAATCTGACCCGAAACCAGAAACAGATCCGTTTGAATAAAGTCAATCCCCGGCCCTCCAACATTTGGCCCTTCCACCCGGAAGAAATTCTGGCCAATGGGGCTTCCCGTTACCGTGTGCTCCACCCCAGGATCACCCAGATACCCAACCGGGGCTCCCGTGTCCCATTGCAGTAGCGTCGGCCCAATATTTGCACGATTCGGGTCCAAGGGTGTCGTAAACCGTTCGCCCGGCCCCATCACAAAGATGGAATCAAAGGTAAAATTGATCGCGGCCCTGGCATGATTCTTGACCAGATCGGCCTGGGTCACTTGAACAATAAAGTTCTCATATGGCGTAAAAACGGTGTAAATGCCCACATTTTCTGGCCGGTTTCGCAGATCCACCCGAACCCTAAGCCGAGCCATCACCCCTTGGTCCCCTTCGATCACCTCACCCAGCGGTCCGACAAACATTCCTTCCACTGCCATGACCAAAAGAGCTTTACGGCCTGCTCGTCCACCGGGCGTCATAATCGAATCCGCCAGGAAGTAAAAACTTTCATCGTAAAAATTACCCGATCGTACATCCAGAGGCGTAGTGCGATCCAGCAAAACCTCCGGAGCCGTAATCAACAATGGATTATTGAAGTCCGTTTGCTGAGAAACACTGATACCATTGGCATCCGTGTAATAGGTTGGATATCCAAACCCATTGAGTGGCCCGTGACTGGTCATGGCTCCTCCACCCAATGCAGGAAAACTCAGCCCCAGCATCGCCAGAGCCGCCAGTCCCATAATCAGTCCTTCCCTTTGTGTTTGATTGCGTTTTCGCTTTTCCATTCAAAGTCCTCCATTCATTTGATGCTTCTTCCATCAAAAATTTGTTTTACAAACCCATACAAGCCATATAACTGGAACATAACTCAAGGTCTATGCAGTTGATACCAGTCTACATCCGAAAATACAAAATGCCATAACTATTTCTAAGAATTCCCATAAAAACTTTACTTATATAGGGATTATCTTTAATTTTAATAGGTCTTTGCAATTATTTGGCCTGATAACGCTGATCAAACAGACGAGAAAATACAAATATTTTTTGCATCCCGCCTCTTGAATGTCTTCAGACCGATGCACCTACAGAAAAGCCCTTATCTATAGATACCTCCTCCATCCCTGAATCAGTGTCTGCATGACCCCCATAGATTGGCTGGAATCCACTCAAATCCCAAAGTCCAGGAAAAAACCTCCGAAAACTGCTTTTCGGAGGTCTCCTGAAATTATATATTACCGTTCCTTGATATCCTTACTTCTTCACGCCCCCTCTTCCTCGTTTCTGCCGATCCAATTCCGGCCGAGGTCCCATCAAGGGCGCTCCCACACAAGAATCCAGAATCCCGTCCTGATTGAGATCCAGAGGACTGGTTCCCGTAAATTGAACATTAACGGACGCATAACTGAATCCCGTTCCACAATAATCGGCGTCAGACTCAATGCTCGGCGTCAGCGTAAACACCGCATCTCCCATTCCCACAATTGTATTGTAAGTAACAGAGTCCATGAATATCTTGGATGTATCCGGAATGTTCGTCGCACAGTCATGACCAGTCACATACAAACTGTCCGCCACGAATATCCCATTCAGGTCCAGAGTGTATCCCTCCAGAGGAGATGCGAAATCACCCGATGCTGTAATACTGATGATAACTTCCGAATTGGCTCGGGCCGTACCCGCCGGAATCGTCACACTCTTCGGAAAACCTGCTCCGAAGTGCAGCATCTGGGGAGAAGCCACTTCAACCTTCGTCACCATATCCACTTCATCCGGAATACCGTTGCCATTGCAGTCGCGGGAGAATCCTGAAGCAATGTCCAGATTGTCATTAATCTCATTTCCGTTGGCATCCACAAAAATCTGGTCGGGTGGCACCATCTTTCCCCCCACCGAAAACAGATCCGTTTCAATGAAATTGATGCCCGGCCCTCCTATATTGGGTCCGTCAATGCGGAAATAATTCTGCCCCGTGGGACTACCCGTCACCGTGTGTTCTACATTAGGGTCGCCGACATAGCCCGCCGGAGCCCCGCTATCCCACACGAGAAAAGCCGGGCCGATGTCCGAACGGTTCGGATCCAGCGGCGTGGTGAACTTTTCCCCCGGTCCCATGATAAATATGGAGTCATTGGTAAAGTTAATCGCCCTTGAAGTCCGGTTCTTCGGAAAGTCGGCCAGCGTCACCTCCTGGAAAAATGTCCCATAGGGAGTCGTAACGGTGTACAGGCCCACATTCGCCAAACTGGGGGTAATATCAACTCGGACTCGCAATCGTCCCATCACTGCCTGATCGCCTTCGATCACTTCTCCCAGCGGCCCGATGAACATGGCTTCCACCGCCATCACACACAACGCTCTCCCCTGATTGGGAAGATCGATAACCGCCGTCGCATCATGATAAAATGATTCATCGTAAAAATTGCCCGACCGCACATCCAGGGGGGCCAGACGATCCGGCAAAATCGTAACATCTGCCAGCTGAAGCGGATCGGTAAAATCTGTCATCAGGGACAAACTCACTCCATTCGCATCCGTGTAATAAGACGGATACCCGAATTGATTGAGTGGCCCATGACTGGCCAGCCCACCCCCAAACGCGGGAGCACTCAAGCCCAGCATCGCCATCATTGTCAATCCAAGATTCAGTCGATGCCTGTAAGTTCGCTTGTTTTCGTACCTGTCCATTTTGAAACCTCCATTCGTATGCTTCTTCCTTCTTGAAAATACTAGTTATGACATTTTGCCAGACGATATTAATGAATGTAACTCTTGTTCTAAAATCCAATAACA
>CAZLXE010000007.1:11532-13511 GCA_964563005.1 uncultured Isosphaeraceae bacterium | reverse complement strand
CCACTCCCCGCCTACCCTATACCACCGTGCCCCACCCTCCTCCTCAATACGACATCATCATCATCGGCGGCGGACATGCCGGCGTCGAAGCCGCATGGGCCGCTGCCTCTTGTGGCAATAGCCGAGTCGCCCTAGTCACCATGGATCCCTCCAAAATCGGGGTCATGTCCTGCAACCCCGCCATCGGGGGACTCGCCAAAGGCCAGATCGTCCGCGAGATCGACGCCCTCGGCGGCCTCATGGGTCGGGCCATCGATCACGCCGGAATCATGTTCAAAACCCTCAACGCCTCGCGCGGTCCCGCCGTCCGCGGCCCCCGCGCTCAGGCAGACAAATACGCCTACGCCGCCGAAATTCAGAGACTCATCGCTACCCCCGAAAACACGAGATCCAGAATCGAGGTGATTGCCGGTACCGTGGATGATCTGATCCTCGATGAACGAACGGGAGCGATTCGGGGCGTCATCCTCTCACCGGACGCCGGCATGGTGAACGCCGACTCCCGAATCATCGAAGGAAATCTTCGCAGTAACGCCCGGGCCAGGCCCATCTATCCCCCCCACCCCTCTCCCGAAAACACCCGCCCTGGATCCATCACGATCACCGGCCAAAGCGTCGTCCTCACCACCGGCACCTTCATGCGCGCCCTCATGCACACCGGAAACGCCCAAACCCCTGGCGGTCGCATCGGTGAAGGATCCGCCACCGGAATCAGCGCCACCCTGAAGCGCCTCGGCTTCGAACTCGGTCGCCTCAAAACCGGCACCCCCCCCCGCCTCGCCCAGGAATCCCTCGATTGGGATGGCCTCGATCCCCAGTCCGGTGATGACCCACCCGAAGCATTTTCCTTCCTCTCTCCCAAAATACTCCCCACGAAAACCTTCCCCGCCCAACCCACCGCTCAATGTCGCATCACCAACACCACAGCCGGTGGCCACGACATCATCCGTGCCAACCTCCATCGCGCCCCCATGTTCTCCGGCCAGATCGAGGCAGACAGCGGCCCCCGCTATTGCCCCTCCATCGAAGACAAAGTCGTCCGCTTCGCTCAGCGCGATTCCCACCATGTCTTCCTCGAACCAGAATCCCTCTTCACCAACGAAATCTACGCCAACGGCATCTCCACTTCCCTCCCTCTCGAAGTCCAGGAGCAGTTCGTCCGTCTCATGCCCGGCTGTTCCCATGCAAAAATTATCAAGCATGGTTACGCCGTCGAATACGACATGGTTCGCCCCCATCAGATCGACGCCACCTGCATGACCAAGTCCATCCCCGGCCTCTTCCTCGCCGGTCAGATCAACGGCACCAGCGGCTACGAAGAAGCCGCCGGGCAGGGACTCATCGCCGGGCTGAATGCCGCCCGCTACGCCAGAAACGAGGAGCCCATTCGCCTCGGCCGCGATGAGGCCTACATCGGTGTCATGCTCGATGATCTCGTCACCCGCATCCCCACCGAACCCTACCGCATGTTCACCAGCCGGGCCGAACACCGCCTCCACCTCCGCGCCGACAACGCCGACCTCCGCCTCACTCCCCTTGGCCGCAATTGGGGCATCGTCAATGATGATCGCTGGACCATCTTCAAGCAAAGACAACAGAACATCGAATCCCTCCGAAAATCTTTCGACACCATCAATATCGAAGGAAAATCCCTCCGCGAAATCGCCCGCCGCCCCGACACGCCCCCGCAAGAAATTATTTCCCACCTCAACGGCAATGGCGACCCCATCGACCACAACGCCCTCAATCTCGTCATCACCGAAGCCCGTTACGATGGCTACCTCACTCGCCAGCACGCGGAAATCAAACGCCAGAAAGACAACGAACACCGCCGCATTCCCCCCTGGCTCCACTACCCCACCATCTCCGGCCTCCGCTCCGAAGCCATCGAAGTCCTCCAGCAATTCCAACCCACCACCCTCGGCCAGGCCAGCCGCCTCCCCGGCGTAAACCCCGCCGACCTCACCCTCCTCCTCGTC
>CAZLXE010000007.1:0-11432 GCA_964563005.1 uncultured Isosphaeraceae bacterium | reverse complement strand
TGTCCTCACTCCCCTCATTCGCTCAATGATGAGTCGGTAGTATTTTTCAATCCCAAGACCTCTTCCTCCGCCAGCAGTGGTTCCGCCTCATCACCTCGCCCCTCACGAATCAGCAAATGAATCAGATTAGAGCGCAGCCGGTTGGTTTCCGGATCGGCAGGCCCTGAAACGCGACGCCGAATCTTCAACGCTTCCCGGTACAACGGCTCCGCCTTTTCAAAATATCCCTGATCCACATACAGACTTGCCAGATTATTCATGGACATCAGCGTATCCGGGTGCATTAACCCCTGTTTGCGCAGGCGTAGATCACGGGCTTGCTCCAGATGCGGTTCTGCCGCAGAATATTCACCCAGCAATCGGTAAGTCCAGCCCAGGGTTGCTCGGATTGATGCCTCGATGAGTGGCTTGTCGGCGAACTTGCCCCCCGCTTGCGATTGCTCCTGAATCTTCTCCGAAGCCACATCCAATACCATTCTCAATCTCACTTCACGACCGGCCCGCGCCTTCGCCGTCGGAGCAACCGCAGACAGAAGTTCATCATTCAGAAAGGCATTCACCGCCCGGGCAATATCCCGTTCCTGCGCCGTTTTGGTGGCTTCATCTGCCGCTGTCTGCTCCGCCCTCAACGCCCGCAACATGGAAGTCGTAGTTCCCGAGATACCGCCGATGAGAACGATAAATATAATTGCTGTCGCCAGGACTCCCGTACGATTGCGACGGGTAAACTTGCCCATTCGATAAGCCGCGCTGGGCGGCCCGGCCAGAACCGGTTCATGATTGAGATGTCGTCGAAGATCCGCCGCCAAACTGTTTGCCGTAACATAGCGACGATTTCGATCCTTCTCCAGACACTTCATTACGATCCAATCCAGATCACCCCGCAGGAATCGAACCAGAATGCGAGGATCCACGCCACGGTTTCGGGCAATGGTTTCCGGAGAATAATCTCTTCGCCTCTCGGGAAGATCCGCGTCGTTCGGTTGTGTAACCTTGATCTGTACGGGCCTCCCCATCTCCCAATCCGCATTCTCGGCTTGGAGAGATTGGGTAACCATATTCAAAAAACGAAGACTGGGTTTCGCTGGCTCCTCTTCTCGAATGATCTGCTGTATTTCAACCAGAGGGTGACGGCGAAGCATCCTCGATTCAAATGGCAGCGCCCCGGTCAGCAGCTCATAAAGGATCACCCCGATTGAGTAGATGTCAGATCTCGTATCGATGTCCTCGGCCGTCATTTCCGCCTGCTCCGGACTCATATACTCCGGCGTACCAATTAATTGCCCCTGCTCCGTAAACAGCGTGTGGGAAGAGAGTTTCTGACTGGCGGCCTTCGCCACCCCGAAGTCGATCACCTTCGGGTTGCCCGATGCATCCACCAGAATATTCGACGGCTTCAAGTCCCGATGAATGATCCCCTTCTGATGCGCATGTTGGACCGCGGCGCATACCTTCATGAAGATGACAATTCGATCGATAAGAGACAACCGATGCCGATCACAATGCTCCGTAATCGGAGTCCCCGCTACATATTCCATCACAAAATATGGCCGATTTCCCGATTCCGGATCGGTGATTCCGGCGTCAAACACCTTCGCCACATTCGGATGTTCCATCATGGCCAGGGCTTGCCGCTCCTGCTCGAATCGGGCGATCACCTGAAGCGTATCCATTCCCAACTTAATCACCTTAAGAGCCACCCGCCGTTTCACCGGCTCCTGCTGCTCGGCCAGGTAAACATTACCCATGCCTCCTTCTCCAAGGGTTTCCAGAATTTTGTAATGACCAATGGAAGTGGGATGCCCTGCCGAGGCATCAACCATTCGCAATGTCTGATCCGCATCCGTAGCTGGCGCAATGCCAATGCCCCCAGATTCACGATGCAAACCAGTGCCTGAAGAGCCGGCTCCTGAAGAATGAATTGTCGAGGGCATGTGATTGCTCCTCCACCCAAGTGCATTCTACCCCCACTTGGAATAAAAGAAAGTTTTTCCGAAAACTGAATGGAAAATCCCCCGAATCCCCCATCTCGCTACGATTTCCCCATGTCATCCACAAAACAAGCCCCCATCCGAGCCGTCTGCTTCGACCTCGGCGGCGTAATCGTCCGTGTCTGCCGCACCTGGGCCGAGGGCTGCCATGCCGCCGGACTGCCTCTCCGTGATGATTCCTTCACTTCCGAACATCCCCGTGACGCCTTCCGGGATATTAACCGGCAGTATCAAAAAGGACTCATCACCGGCTCCGAATTCGCCCACCAGATCAGCCGGGCCACCGATGGCCTCTATTCCCCGAATGAAGTACAAACCATCCACCAGCATTGGATCCTCGGCGAATACGAAGGTGTCCCCCGCATCATCGATCAACTCAACGCTCAGGGCTTGATCACCTGCGCCCTCACCAACACCAGCCACGAACACTGGATCCAGATGGAAAACCACGCCTGGCGATCGCGCCTCCAACCCCTCTTCGCCTCCCACCTCCTGCATCAGGTCAAACCCGACCCCGCCATCTTCCATGCTGTCGAAGAAGAACTCTCCTGCACCGGCCCCGAAATCATCTTCTTCGACGACACGCTTGAACACATAAATGCCGCAAAATCCCTCGGCTGGCAAGCCCACCAGATCAATCCCGATACCCCCACCGCCCCCCAGATCATAAAAACTCTCCAACAATTCAATATGCTCACCCAAGAGCTCCAACAGCCCAATTCATAAACCACTTTTCCCACCGCCATATACAGAATTGGATTATTGCGAGCGTTGGGTGTCCTGCCACCGACGGAACAAGTTCTCTTGTATTGTCAGTGGTGATACCAATTGTTCTTGGCCGCGTGTTCCATTTCAAATGCGCCTTATCCGGGTCTTATGTTAAATTGACGCAATTGAAATACTCATTAAATATCGAAGCCCCCTGGACTTCTCCTACTCCGGACGCTCATTCTTCATAATCTCCCGCAGTACCACCGTCGCATACGACCCCCGCGGCAGATCAAACGCCACCCGAATAAAAGCCCCATGCTCATCCACCCCCGATTCAAGCATCGGATTTGTAAGAATTGTTCGCAACGCCCGGCGCCGTCCCTCTGGATTATGGTTCTGACTGTCAATCTCATTTCCCAACTGAACCAGTGAATCGAGCACCGCCAATTCCCTCTCTCCCACCTCACCCGAGGCCCGCGTCATCCCCTCCCCCCACAATGGCCCCGATGGAGAAATCTCCCGATCCGCCAGACGAATCGCCAGCGCATCAGAAGATAATTCCTCAGCCGTCACCGAAAAAACGCTTCGATTATCGTGCCGCCACGCCAAATCACCCTCCCCCAGTTTCTCCAATGCCCCCCTTTCCAACCGTTCATCCAGCACCCGGTTGAATACCGCAGACTGCAACGCATTGCCCCAGAAACGAATAATGGTCTTTCCGCATGCCGCAACGGATTTCTTCGCCGTTGCTCCCCGCCGAAGCGCCTTGATCGCCATCAATTCCGCTCGATCCGCCGGTGTCCACAACGCCACCGCCTCCTCAAACCGTTTCTCTTCAAACAACTCCCGTCGCTCCCGTTGATGCTCCGGAAAAGGCGAACCCCCAGTTCCCAGCAATTCCCCCAACGCCGCCTCCCACGCCTCCCCCATGATGAACCGTCCCAACCGATGATTGTTCACTCGATACCCGAATCGCTGCTCCCCGAAATAGTTCGGCACCCCATGCTGCTCCAGCCAGGCCAGACGATCCCGAACCAGTGGTGCCCGCAGGGGATCAACCTCCCGGATCCGAATCGAAAACCGATTCCCCTTCAGATGCCCCCGCCGCAACTTATTGCGATGCCGATCCGCCCATAGAACCTGCACTCGCTCGTGATTCATTTCCATCGACTCGGGAATCCCCGCCCTTCCCGGCAGATGAATCGAGACCACCTGTTGCGTAATCGCCTGCTTGTCCTTCATTCCCGCATACCCGATCGCCCGATCTCCAACCTGAAAACTACGCCGCAAAACACTCATCAATTCCCCATGCGACACCCCCTTCTTCTGAATACACAGATACAAATGCTCCCCTTCCCCACACGGCTCATACAACGGAATCTCCTCCACCAGAAAATCCTCCGGCCGTTCCTTCAATATCCCCCCCACCCCCGGTCCCCCACTGAAATACCGCTGAGGTAACGGACTCGCCTGCTCGAGCGCAATCTGATCGCTGATTCCCACTGTATTCGCACCCATAAGTTTCCCCCCCTCTTCTCAACTATTTCCAGTCCAAACCCAGATCATACTCATCCTCATCATCTTCCTCAACCTCAAACGCCTGATTCACATCCATCTCCGTCTGCACCAGCACCTCCTCCGCCACATAAATTGGCACATCCTCCGCCACCCCGATCGCGATCGCATCCGATGGCCTTGAGTCCACCTCAATCTCCACCCCGTCCTTCTCAATCATCAACTTGGCAAAAAAGGTCCCTTCATTCAAATCGCTGATCACAATCGACTTCAACTCCCCCCCCAACTGCTTGATCACCGATGCCAACAGATCATGAGTCTGTGGCCGGGGAATCTCAATCCCCTTCAGCCGCCGCTCGATCGCAAACGCCTCCGGTAAACCAATCACGATAGGAAATGTCCGCTCGCCATCGATCTCCGACAACTCGATAATCTGCATATCCGTCATCTCCCGGATGAATATGCGTGAAAGTTCCATCAACACCGTCATAAGAAAATCTCCATAATGGCTGCCCGACCGCAAGAACCAACGGCAAGACACCCGCTCAATAATAGCCCCGATCCCGTCGCCGAATCAATCCACACTCCCCGGAATCCAATGTTTTTCGATCCCAACCCAGATGTGCTGCCACACCCCACCGCTATACTCATAAAATTTCCCAAATACCAAAAAATACAGCCATGCCTCTTGGAAAATTGGCCGATCCAGTTAAAGAGTCTCCCCCCAGATCCCCCAAAGTCCCCGCTATGATCTTGCCCTGCTTGAAATCCCGGACTACACTGCAAACCCTCCATTATCCGATCATCCGGATAAACGGATAAACAAACCCCTCTCCACTGACAAAGGATTCCCATGTCTTCCCGCTCCTACCTTTTTACCTCCGAATCCGTCTCCATGGGCCATCCCGACAAAATGGCCGACCAGATCTCCGATGCCATTCTCGATGCCATGCTCTCCGTGGACCCCCACTCCCGAGTCGCCTGCGAAACCATGGTCACCACCGGCCTCGCCGTCATCGCCGGGGAAGTCACCTGCAATGGCTATGTAGACATCGCCCAGACCGTCCGCGACACCGCCCAGAGAATCGGCTACGACCACGGCGACAAGGGCTTCGACCACAACAGTTGCTCCGTCATGATCTCCCTCGACCAGCAATCCCCCGACATCGCCCAGGGCGTCAACACCGGCGAAGGTCTGCACGCCGAGCAGGGAGCGGGCGACCAGGGCCTCATGTTTGGTTTCGCCTGCAAAGAAACCGACAGTTTCATGCCCCTCCCCATCGACCTCTCCCACAAACTCGTCAAAAAACAGGCCGAAGTCCGCGAAGCAGGTACCATCCCCGCCCTTCGCCCCGATGCCAAAAGCCAGGTCACCGTGGAATACCACGGCAACGACCCCCAGCGCGTCGACACCGTCGTCATCTCCACCCAGCATGGCCCCCAGTGGAACGACAAACTCGATGAATTGACCGCCCAGGTCAAAAAGCACATCATCAAACCCATCCTCGGCGAATGGTGGAACGACGACATCACCGTCCATGTCAACCCCACCGGCAAATTCGAACTCGGCGGTCCCCACGGCGACTGCGGACTCACCGGACGCAAAATCATCGTCGACACCTACGGCGGACGAGGCCGACACGGCGGCGGCGCCTTCTCTGGCAAAGACCCGTCCAAAGTCGACCGCTCCGCCGCCTACATGGCCCGCTACATCGCCAAAAATGTCGTCGCCGCCGATCTCGCCGATGTCTGTGAAGTCCAACTCAGTTACGCCATCGGCGTCGCCGAACCCACCTCCGTCCATGTCGACTGCCAGGGCACCGCAAAACTCGATGAAAACGCCATCGCCGAACTGATCCGAAAAAACTTCGACCTCACCCCCACCGGCATCATCAACACCCTCGACCTCCTCAAACCCATCTACACCCCCACCGCCGCCCACGGCCACTTCGGACGCGAACCCGGCGAAGGCGGTCCCGGCACCTTCACCTGGGAAAAAACCGACAAAGCCGCCACCCTAAAATCCGCCGCAGAAAAATGCGCCGGCGTGAACGCATAAAATACTGGCCCCCTCTCCCTTCCAGGGAGAGGGCTGGGGAGGGGGTACGGCTCGTCAATCCCGAGTAAGCATGAATCCAAAGACTAACTAGGGACAGCGGGCCTGTAGAAAAAGTCGAAGATCAGGCCAGACGCGATGGGCATACCACTCTGACGAAGCATGATTGCTAGTTTTGAATAAGTCCTGTGGACTGGGTTTATCAACAGGCCCACAGCGACCACCGAATACCTATAAAGGCCATTGCCCGCGAACGCACTCTCCCCACTTCTCCTGAAAAATATTTTCCTCCCCCTCTATGCCCTCTGTTGCTCTATGGTGGATATCGAATACTAACAATTCACCCCCCCGGCTGATACAAAAGCACCCGCATCCCCGTCCGCCCGTAATCCCGAACCTCCGGCCCCTCAAATCCCTCCACCTCATGGCTCACCTCCTCCGGGTCCAGCGGCGTCCGTAAAATCGCAAACCCCTTCGGATTCATAATCTCCCTGCACCGCGAAATCTGCTCCAGCACCAACCCCCGCGTCCGCTTATCCTTCATCATCAAATACGGCGGATCAATAAACACAATATCCACCGGCCTCGATGCCCGCAGCAACGCAGTTGACCCCAACGCGTCGCCGAGCATCGCCGAAACTCTGCCGGCGCACCCCAAACTCTCAATATTTTGCTCCAATAACCCGAATATTCGACGATCTTTTTCCACAAACACCACACTTTTCGCCTCGCGGCTGACCGCTTCCAAACCCATGGAACCCACTCCCGCAAACAAATCCAGCACCGAAGCCCCCGCCCACCACTCCTGAAATATGTTAAAAACCGCCTCCCGCACCCGTGTCGAATACGGCCGCGTAACCGTATCATCAGGTGGGCTAAGGAGTAACCGCGACTTGTATTCTCCACTGATAATCCTGAGCATACCCCAGCATCCCTCCCCCCTCGCCATCCGTCAACTCCCCCCCTTTTCTCCAACTACCCACCCTCTCATATCAACCGGAATTTAACTCTTGAGCACCCCCACCCGAGAACGCTACGGCCCCCTCCCCTCCGCCATCATTGCAAACACAGTATGGACAACCATTTGCGACAACATCCCCGTCATGCTCATCCACCCCGACAGAGCCACCAATAAACCCGCCCCCCTCGTCCTCTGGATGCACGGCCGAACCGTCCAAAAAGAAATAGACCCCGGTAGATACCTCCGCCTAATGCGAGCAGGCATCGCAGTTTGCGCCATCGACCTCCCCGGCCACGGTGAAAGATACGACGAAAAACTCCAATCCCCAGACCACATCTACCAGGTCATCTCCAAAATGACCGACGAAATTGATGGAATAGTATCAGAACTCCAGCAACTACAAAAGTTTAGCATCACCACCAAAATCGGCATAGGCGGAATGTCCGGCGGAGGAATGGTCACCCTCGCCCGCCTCTGCAAACCCCATAACTTCACCTGCGCCTCCGTCGAAGCCACCACCGGCTCATGGCAAAGCGAGCACTTCCCTCCCGAAGCCAGCACCCGTAACCCCATAGAAAACCTCAACCTATGGCCAGAAATCCCTTTCCAGGCCTTCCACGCCAGGCACGATGAGTGGGTCAAAATAGAAACTCAACGCAAATTCATAACCGCACTTAAGACTCATTACCAGAATCCAAACCTCATAGAATTCATAGAATACGACCGCACCGGCGCCCCAAACGAGCACGCCGGATTCGGCCGCTTCGCCGCCGATGCCAAAAATGCCCAACGAGACTTTTTTGTCAAGCATTTGCTATCTTAAATCCTGTTGCACCAGTAGAATAACTACAAAGTCAAATCCGGAGTAACCTGTCTCAAATGAGCCAACCCCGGACATGACCCACCGCATTTCCCGGCGCATACTTCACTGCGTTACGATAGGAAGCGACCATGTTTGACAAAATGTTCGAAAATCAGTCCCTGATCTTCACCATCCCCGCCCTGCTCGGTATGGGAGTATTCCTTCTCAAACTCCTGCTCATGGGTCTGGGCGGACTCAGCGCCGATGTCGATCTCGATGCAGATGTCGACCTTGATGCCGATGTGAGTGGTGCCTTGGATACATCCGATGTCGGAGCCGGGGATTCCACGGCAGCATTCGCCCTCCTCTCCATACAAAGTGTCGCGGCATTTCTCATGGGATTCGGCTGGGGCGGCCTCGGGGGAGTAATCGGTCTCGATTGGACTATTCCCCAATCGCTGTTGCTGGGACTGGGAATCGGAGGCGGCATGATGTGGCTCATGGGATTAATCTTCAAAGCCATGTACGATTTGCAATCCTCCGGCAACATCAACATCCGGAATGCCCAAGGCGCAGAAGGCGTGGTCTACACCGAAATTCCTGCCCAAAACAAAGGCCGGGGCCAGGTGCGGATTGTGATGGGAGGACGACAGCGCCTCTATAACGCCTACTCGGATGGCGAACCGATCTCCTCTCAAACCCGCATCCGCGTCGTCCGCGTCAATGACGACAACACGCTGACTGTTTCCTCGGCCTGAGTCGCCGATTCATTTTCCGGGCTGTTCTGAACTTGTTCTACTCCAAAGGAAGGATTTCTCATGAACGCACTGAATACATTGGCCGTCGACAACACCATCTGGCTGGGTCTGGGCACAGCCCTCGCCCTGTTATTCCTCTTCGCCCTCGCCTACATCATCACCCGCTACCGGCGGTGTCCGAGCAACCGCGTACTCGTGGTCTATGGTCGCGTAGGCGGAGCCAGGGCCTCGAAGTGCCTGCACGGCGGCGGCGCATTCGTCCTGCCCCTGATTCAGGACTATGAGTACCTGAACCTCGAACCGCTCACGATCGACATTCCTCTGGAAGGAGCACTGTCGCTCAACAATATCCGGGTCAATGTGCCTTCCACTTTTACCGTGGGTATCTCAACCGATCCCGTGCTCATGAATAACGCGGCAGAGCGATTGCTGTCTTTGACCGACCACGCCATTCGCGATCAGGCCCAGGACATCATCCTCGGTCAGTTGCGTCTGGTCATCGCCACCCTGTCGATTGAAGAGATCAATAAGGATCGCGAAAAATTCATGGCCCTCATCAATGAGAATGTGGCCCAGGAGATCAACAAAGTCGGGCTGGATCTGATCAATGTAAATGTCCGAGACATCACCGACGAAAGTGGCTATATCCACGCCATCGGCAAGCGGGCCGCCGCCGAAGCCATCAACCGCGCCAAAGTGGAAGTGGCCCAGCAGGAGCGGGATGGAGCCACCGGCGAGGCGGTTGCGAACCGGGAAAGAACCGTCAATGTCGCCCGCGAAGTAGCCACGGCGACAGAGGGGAAGAAACAGGCGGAGCAATCACAGCGGATCGCGGTGGCGGCCCTGGAAGCCCAGGCGATCACCGGCGAAGTGGAATCGAAGCGAAACCTGGAAATCGCCACCGCCCAGCGCGAAGCCGAAACCACCGCCGCCAAAAAGAACGCCGAGCAACAGCAGCGCATCGAAGTGGCCCAGTTTGAAGCCACCGCCGTCGAAGGCGAAAACACCTCCTCAGCACAAGTCGCCGATTCCAACGCCAAACTCGCCGAAATCCGCGCCGAAGCCAAACGACGCGCCGATGTCGCCACCGCTCAATCCCAGGAAGCCATTCTTCAGGCCGAGCGGGAAAAAGAACTGGCCCGGCTGGCCAAGGAAGAACTCGCCCCCCAGGAAATCGAAAAGCAACGCATCGAAATCGCCGCAGAAGCGGAAGCCGAAAAAACCCGACGCGAAGCCCAGGGCGATGCCGATGCCATTCTCGCGAAATATGTCGCCGAAGCGGAAGGTGTCCGCAAAGTGTTGGAGGCCAAAGCAGACGGCTACCGTCAACTCGTCTCCGCCTGCGCCCAGAATCCCCAGATTGCCCCCACCCTCCTCATGATCGAGCAACTCCCCACCCTCGTTACCGAACAGGTCAAGGCCATCCAAAACCTGAAAATCGACAAAATCACCGTCTGGGACTCCGGCAACGGCAACGGAGCCGGCAAAGGCGGCAGCACCTCCAACTTCCTCGCCTCCCTCATCGGCTCCCTCCCCGCCATGCACGAACTCGCCGAACAGGCAGGCATCGAACTCCCCACCGTCCTCGGCAAGGTCGCCGAAAACCATGCCCCCGTCCATGTCGAGCCCAAGAACGGGGCGCTGGCCAGAACCGAAGCCGATGGAATCAAAAAAGCCGTTGATGGCACCGAAGAAATCTGAAATTGCTCTCTTCCATGAATACCCCTCCCGATGAGCAAGTCTATTTCACCCTGATCACTTCTCCCACTGGATTCGACACGGAGGATATTGTCGCGCTTCTTTCAAGGGCCGCCGGTTGGGATGAACACTCACTGCGAATCCTTGCCAAAAGATCTCCCCCCTCCATTTGGGGTTCGTATCCCCGGTCCAAGGCAGCGCGGGCCGTAGAGGCCATCGTTGGGGCCGGCGGAGATGCCTTCGCCCCCTCCCTTGGGGACATCAACAATCTGGGGGAGACGCTGAAGATAAAGGAGATGGCTCTTGAAGACGGAATGCTTCAATTGAATCTTTGGCGCGGCCCCCCCGCCTTGCTCAAGCCCCAAAGCATTCAGATCGTGATCCGGGCTAAAGTCAGTGAGCAATTAACCGACAATACTTGTGATCCCCTCGTGCAGAGCATGCATGATCGGCTGATGGGAAAAGTATCAGGTATGGCCGCAACAGGATGGGCCTTCGGAGGGGCCTACGGCCTGGCCGCCGGGCTGTACTTTTCCTCATCCCAGGACCATCAATCCACCGAACGGTCCATCACTTCCTCCGACAAACTCGACCTGCATACCGCGGATGGACGCGTTTTCCAGGTTGATGGCGACAAGTTCGGCTACGGCATTTTGGGCGATCGGAGAGGATACTCAGACCATGTAAACATTGATCGAATGTGTGAATTGATGACCCATCTTGCTCCCCAGGCCGTAATCGACCCCTATTTTTCCTATTGGCACGCCCCCGCCGATTGCCAGCGCCTACGAATTCCCCGCATGCTGGTAAACAATGATGATGCCGAATTCGCCTTCTACTCCCGCTGGGCAGCGTTGATGTACCGACATGTCATGGGAATGGATTTCCAATCCGGGTAGGAGGAACCTCTTTTGACTTGCGCTTAGGTATTTTTATTAGG
>CAZLXE010000006.1:28026-50318 GCA_964563005.1 uncultured Isosphaeraceae bacterium | reverse complement strand
CCGTCATTCCCGCGAAGGCGGGAACCCACCCCAAACCTTTCTCCAGACAGGCGGCCGACCCGCGAACGCTCCCCTCCCGCGCTCGTGGCCGCATCCGCCGCCTGGTATGCCTCGTTGCTGATCACCACCCGATCGATCCCCATCAACCGCTCCAGAAAAGTCGGCGGAATCCCCATCTCATTTTCAGCCGTAGAATGTTCTCCGTCTCCCATTTCGGTTTTCTTCCTCCGACGGAAATATCCACCCATTGACATTCCCGCATCACCACTCATCCCCCCCGAAAGCGAAACCAGCCGACCCCGCCTAGGCATTAGCCGGGTTACATATGATCCCCCCGGACCAACTTGAACCAGCGGCAGAGTCATCTGAAGTCACCCCCGAAATCGCCAAAATTTAGATGCTCAATTTTCATATACGATCACTGCCTTCACACTCAAACGCCATTTAATGCCTTCAAAAACACTCAATTCACTCCATTTTTTCCCACCAATGACCCTCACAAAAACCGTATCGGCACATCTGTTCGGTTAACTTTACCCAAACAGAACCCACATGTCAAGTAATGTTCGGGAAAAATTCGGGACGCTCTGAATCATACTCCCCACATCCATAAATCATGCATACGCAACAACCTACAGCCAACTCCACCCACGCCCCCCCTGTACCCATCGCCCAAAATATCCGCGAAAAGTGGATGCTCGATCCCAAAATCACCTACCTCAACCACGGCTGCTTCGGAGCCAGATCAAAAAAAGTATTCACAGCGCAACTACAGCGTTTACAACAGTTTGAGGCCGATCCCATCGGTATGCTCGACCGCCGGGGAAAAGAACTTATAAATCATGCCAAGTCCATCCTCGGCCCCTTCATAGGCGCAAAACCTGAAAATTTCGGTTTCGTAACCAACGCTACGGGCGGAGTTAATGCCGTTCTCCGCTCACTTAAACTGAACCCCGGCGACGAAATCCTCACCACCAATCATGTCTATAACGCTGTCCGCAAAACTATGAACCACCTCGCCGAGAGAGCAGGCGGCAAGGCCATCGAACTGCGACTTCCGTTCCCCCTCCATTCCGAAAAAGAGATCATAACTGCTTTTTCCGAAGCAATTAACGACCGTACCCGTCTCGTTATTCTCGATCATATCTCCTCACCCACCGCCCTCCTCTTCCCGGTCGAGAGAATAGTGGACTTATGTAATTCCCGGGGCGTCGATGTCCTCATCGATGGTGCCCACGCCCCCGGCATGGTCGACCTCGACATCGAATCGCTAAATCCTTCTTATTACACAGGTAACCTCCACAAATGGGTCTGCGCCCCGCGCGGCGCCGCCTTTCTCTGGGTCCGCCCGGACCGGCAGAAAGAGATCCATCCCACAACCATAAGTCATTTTCTCGATGAGGGCTTCGCCAACGAATTCGCCTGGCAAGGCACCAGAGATATTACTCCATGGTTATGTGTTGAGGATGCTTTGACCGACATGAGCCAGATAGGATGGGAGCGTATCCGTAGCCATAACCACCACTTAGCCGTCTGGACTCAACAGTTCCTTACCCATAAGTGGCAAGTCGAATCCACCACCCCCCTCGACGGCTCCATGCTCGGTTCCATGACCACGATTCCCCTCCCTGAAAAACTTCATAAGTACCACACTGCAGAGCAATTACAGTCTATCCTTCTCAGTGAATATAAAATCGAAATTCCCATCATCGACTGGGACAGCCGCTGGTGGATTCGCGTAAGTTGCCAGATTTACAACACTTCTGACGAAATTCATCACCTCGCCAGCGCCATCAACGAGTTATTGGCCAATGAATTGTGATAGAACTGTTGAAGTATCAATGACTTACAGAAGGAATGCGCCGTATGAACCGATACACCATATGGTCAGATATTCCCAATTCTTCCTTCAGTTTCTTCAATCAACTTCCATCAAAACAATGAAAGCCACTCTGACATATCTCTTTGTGATCGCCATGAATATGGCAATTTTCGGCTGCTCTAAAACACCTCCATCCAGTCCCTCAAAGGTAAAAATTCAAGAAAAATCAACTCAGTCAGAATCGACAACCAATATCGCCAGATTATCTGCAGCCCCTCTTCCTGAAAATCTTGAATCACTCGATCCCGCCGCCGCCACCATCATTCGGCAGGCCGCCGAGGCATTAGATAAAGCGGTGTATCGGCCGGACTTATGGCTGCAGATGGGAGTGGTTTATCATGCCCATCGACAGTTTGCATTGGCAAAAACATGCTACGAGCAGCAATTGATCCGCGATGATAAAAGCGCTCGATCATGGTATTACCTTTCTCTGATCGAGGATCAATTGGGGCATCCCAAAAAGGCGGTACAGGCCATCAAAAAGAGTATTGCACTTGATTCAGGTTACCCACCGGCACATTGGCGGCTGGGTTTGTGGATGCTGGATGTCGGTGACTTGGCCGTAGCGGAGCGTTCGATACAAACGGCATTGAGCATCGCACCCCGCGATGCGGCATCTGTGGTGGGGTTGGCTCGGGTCCATCTTCAGCAGGATCGGGTGGAGGATGCTATCTCTGGGTTAGAGCAGCATTTAAAGCGTTTGCCCCAGGATGGGAATGCACGATTTCTGCTCGGAACGGCATACCGAAAAGCAGGACGACTGGACGATGCGAATAAAGCGTTTGCATCGGGATCGGGGGGAGATCCGATTCAGGATGATCCCTGGCGGGATGAGGTCATCGCATATCGCAAGGGTTATCGTACGGAGTTCAATCAGGCGATGGCGATGCTGCGGGAAGGACATACGGAAGAGGCAATCGCCCTTTTTGAATCGCTCCACGAGAGGCAGCCGAACGATACGCTGATCCATATTAATCTTCACCGGGCATATCGCATTCAGGGGCAACTGGAACGAGCCATTGCATTGCTCCTGGAAGCGGAGAAGATTCGACCACTCTCCGACATGATTCAAGTTCATCTGGCGGGAGCATTTCTGGATCAGGCGCGACAGAGCGTGAAACCTCTGAATCAATCATCGTTGGAAACGGCTTTATTGCATGCAGAAAAGGCGTGTGCTCTCAGTCCTACTTATGCCGTAGCGCATGGATTACATGGAGATATTCTACAGGAACTGAAGCGGGGTCAAGAGGCGACCGAGGCCTATATACGAGCAACCAACTATGACCACAATTCGATTATGTGGCATGGCAAGGCGGGATTGGCTCTGTGTCAATTGCAACGGTGGAAAGAGGCCATTCCAATTCTCCGGCGTATTGAAGCGTTGCAGCCCGACAACGCACAAATGCTTTTTTTATTGAGCGCGGCGCTGGCAAATTCCGGCCAACTGGATGAAGCATTGTCGCCGCTTGGGCGAGCGAAGCAATTGGCTCCGAATGATGCCAAAATCCTCAAGGCCTGGGATGATCTGACAGCAAGTTTGCGGACGCGTGACAGCACTGCGACTTCTTCAGGGATGAGTAATCCATGAACGGTGAATCGCAGAGGGTGAGCCAGCGAATGAAGGGAATTGGCGTGGTATTTCTGACGGGGGTTCTGGTGGGATGTGGTGGGGGAGGGGATACGGCATCATCACAAAAGCACGATCGGGCTCCCATCGCGTCGGTGGAACAAAGCGATTGGTTTCAAGAAATCGCATTCTCTTCGGGCATCAAGTTTGCCCATCAATCGGGACATCGTGAGCGGTTTTATATTCCGGAGATTGTAACGGGTGGGGTGGCTTTGTTTGATTTTGACAACGATGGGAATCTGGATATTTATTTTGTGCAGGGAGGTTCGCTTAGGGACGCTCACGATTCATCGACGCTGCCAACTTCTGGACCGGGGAATCAGCTTTACCACAATCGCGGCAATGGATCCTTTGAGAAGGTTACGGAAGGGAGTGGAGCCGATGACCGTGGATATGGGATAGGAGTGACCACGGGAGACTTTAACAACGACGGGGCAACCGACTTGTACATCACGAATCTCGGTCGGAACACCCTTTTGCGAAACGAGGGCGATGGTACATTTGAGGATGTTACGGAAACCGCCGGGGTCGGAGATTCTGGGTTTGGAAGTAGCGCGGCATTTCTTGATTATGATCACGATGGGGATTTGGACCTCTTCGTCCTTAATTATCTCATCTGGTCTCCAGAAACAGAGAAGGATTGTTTTAACTCTATCGGCCAGCCGGATTATTGCAGTCCCAAGGCGTATAACGCTCCGGCAATTGATGTGCTGTATCGCAATGAAGGAGATGGGACCTTTACGAATGTGACGGATGCGGCAGGGATCAGTTCGGCTTTTGGCACCGGGTTGGGCGTGGTCTGTGGTGATTTTACGGGAGACGGATGGGTTGATATCTTTGTGGCGAATGATGGCAAGAGTGATCAACTCTGGGTGAATCTTGGCAATGGCCGATTTGAAGATCATGGCTTGTTGTTGGGATGCGCGATGGATCAAGAAGGCAAGGCCAAGGCCGGAATGGGTGTGACTGCCGCTGATATTGATAACGATGGTCACCTTGATCTTCTGGTGGGAAATCTCACGCGGGAAACCGACTCGTTCTTTCTCAATGAGGGGGGATATTTTAATGACTCAACCGCCAAGGCAGGATTGGGGGCATTGAGCAGGGTATTCACCCGGTTCGGCCTGGCGTGGCAGGATTTTAATAATGACGGGTGGCTGGATCTCTATCAAGCCAACGGACGGGTGGCGATGGAGTCCAATACTCCGGATCCGGATGATCCGTTCGCGGAGCCGAACCTTCTATACCAGGGTGGGGAGGGAATCCGGTTTGAGGAAGTTTTACCGCGAGGGGGGACGAAACAGTTGCTCGTGGGCACCAGTCGGGCAGCGGCGTTCGGTGACCTCGATAATGATGGGGGGATCGACATTGTGGTCATGAACCGTGACGCCGCGCCGTATGTGCTGCAAAATATTGTGGCCGATCGGGGGAATTGGTTGACGGTGCGGGTGCTGGAAGCGCATGGGCGAGACGCTCTGGGGGCGACCGTTTCCATACAGAGTGGAGGGCATACGCTCCGACAGGATGTGCGTACGGCATACAGTTATTGTGCGGCCAATGATTCTCGGGTTCATTTCGGTTTGGGTGAGGATCAGGAAATCGATTCACTGATGGTGCTCTGGGTGGATGGCACCCGGGAACGGTTTGCCGTTTCCGGAATCAATCAGATCATGACGGTGCATCAAGGGTCTGGAATCCTGGTGAACGGCACGGGTTTCCAAAAATAAACCGGTCCGCCCGTAGGCAGACCGGTCACTCCAGATAAAGAGAGAATGTCAACAAACTCCCCCCGTAGTGAAGAGAAGACTTAATCAGTGCCGTCTTCGTGAAGCCACGAGACCGGCGATACCGAGCAGGGCGAGGGCACCCGGGGTCGGAATGGTGTACTGAATGGTGATGGTGGAACCGGCGCCGAAAGTGGAGTCGATGGCACCGGCCTGGTCATCAAAATTCTCGAAGAATTCGATTTCCATCACAGTGTCCGGGACGGCAATCGTGATGGGTGTACCGTTGTTGTCGGCAGCACGGATTCCACCACTGGTGTACACACCACTCCCCGGAAAATCAGATCCCGCACCGGGGTTGACAATGAGATCGGGGGTGAGAGCACTGTCGCCGATGGAAAACAGGGATTCACTGAGCCAGCTGAATCCGGTGGTGTCAATATTGACATCCCAGCCGATCCCAGTGATGGTGACGGCCTGACCGAAGTCATGAGTAAGCACCTCGTTAAAGGCGCTGCCTTGGGCATCCCAACTGTTGAAACCGCCGATGTCCAGGACGAGGACTTCCGCCGAAACCGAACCGGCAATGGTGCACATTGCGATGGTGGCGAAAGAGTTTATGAGGGTTCTTTTTTTCATTTCTTTCTACCTTCCTTATTATTGAGCCAGAAAAGATTGACTGTGAAACGAACCACGAATGGTGTTCCGAACGAAAGGAACACCCAGAGAGAATAAAATATCACCGCGAGCGGAGCACGAACGCACCGGCAGCGGACGGAATCACGAGACAATTCTCGATGTTCCGGGGCAACTTCAATTTATTGGAGCCGGGGTGAGGCGCTCCAGATTGTCATCTTGTTCGCCGATGACACGCGCCTCTCTCTTCCGATCCGCTGGTCTCCGAAGGGGGGAGCAACGGTTTATACATACCGGACAATGCGCGAGATTTGGGTGTGGGTCAAGTTTAATTGTGCAATAATCGTCCGATTATTTGCAACAATTTTTCCAGTTGAAGTTCCCATAAAGAAACATCCGTTTTCAGCGTGCAGCGCACTGCATTATGGGAGCGCTTCATGTTGATATTGCACTCTTGGCACAATAAAAATTGCGGGAAGGGTGATAACCACCGCAACGGGTTGAACATTCATTCCCGATGCATCGATTGCGGACACCCTCAGAGAAATGAGTTTGGTCAGAGAAGATCGAATGACCCCGGCAATGAATCAGTGGGCATGGCGGGACACGATGGAATTCGGATGTCCGATAGTTCTTCGGACAATACTTGCGGCGGATCGCGATGAGAATTGCCCGAGTTGAACGAGATACAGATTCCTGCCGTGAGGATCGGTGTGGGAGACGATGCGTACGGGATTTAAACCGAGAGAACGAGCGATGGATCGGGCCTCATTCGCGGTCTGATCGGCTCTTTTTTTTTCTCGAAATGCGCCCAACTGAATGGTGAATTCCGCAGCGTCGGAGGAGGCGTTTTTGGGGTGAGTCGATCTTCTTCTGTTGGGAGAGGAAATCTGAATGGGATTTTCCTTACTCAATTCACGCGCCCGATCGGCGAAGCGTCGGGCCTGGGTGGCATCCCATCCCTTGAGTTGGGAGGCCGCCGCATAGAGGAGGGGGCTTGCCTGTTCCGGTTGGTCATTTTCCAGGTGGATCAGGCCGAGCAGGGCCTGAGCATTTGCCCGGATGTCGGGACGGGAACTGGACAGGGCCGGTTGTAATTGTGTTTGGGCAGTGTTGGTTTCGTGGAGTCGATAGGAGCACAGAGCCGCCATATATGAAGATGCGTGCTGCGTTTCCGGGTTGGTCGAATTTAGGGCAGTCAATGCTTCAGATCGGGCTTGGGAAAAATGACCGGCTTGATATTGAACGAGAGACTGGACGAGGGGGTCTTTTTGAGCGGAAGAGGCACAGCCGGATCCGGGCAGGAGGGCAAGAAAGAGGAAAGGGAGCAGAATTGACCGGAATAGCCGCAGGAATGGGGAGAAACTGTGAGTTCCGGGGGCATTTTGGTTCATGCGGGGTGGTTCCGAGAGAGGGCAATGGTCGATGACGGGGAGAATCGTTGTATCGTACAGAATACGGACCTCTCGCCACTTTGGCCGGACAGGAAGTTGATCATGCGCGTACTCAAGCCCATTTTGCGAAATTTAATTTTCAGGCCCACTCGCATTGCGGTCGTGGATGACCGCCAATCGTGGAAGGGGATTCAGCTGTATATCGGGGCGTTGCACCTGGCGCGGGCGATTGAGAAGGAGACGAATCGGGAGCGGATCGGGGTGATGCTGCCCACTTCGGGCTTGTTTCCCATGGCCTTGATTGCGACCTGGATGTTGGGAAAGACCGTGGTTCCCCTCAATTACCTGCTGAAGCGGGAGGATCTGGAATATGTGATTGAGAATGCGGAATTGGATCTGGTGGTTACAGCGACCAAGATGTTGGAAATGTTCGGGGAGATGCCGGATTCGGTGAAGTCATTGAAGTTGGACGAGATGTCGTTTAAGGGAATTCCCCCATTTCGTCGAGCGGCGCGGCGACCGGATGATTTTCTGGCGGTGCTGCTGTATACCTCGGGGACATCCGGCAAGCCGAAGGGGGTGATGCTTACTTCAGGGAACATTGCTTCGAATGTGGAGCAGTGCGTGGAGTGGGTGGATTTCGGGAATAAGCAGAAGTTTCTGGGGGTATTGCCGCAGTTTCATACTTTTGGTCTGACGATTTTGACGGTGCTGCCCATGTCGGTGGGGAGTCAGGTGATTTTTACGGCCCGGTTTATGCCGAAGAAGATTCTGAATCTGATGCAAACCCATCGTCCTACTGTTTTTGTGGCGATACCCTCGATGTTGAATGCGTTACTGAGTGCAAAATCGGCGACGAAAGATCACTTTTCGTCTCTCACTTATGTAGTTTCAGGAGGGGAGCCACTTTCGGATGCAGTTTTTGAAGGGTTTCAGGAGAAATTCGGGGTAACCATCAATGAGGGGTATGGATTGACGGAGACTGGACCGGTGACGAATTGGTGTCGGCCGCAGGATCATAAACGGCATAGTGTGGGGAAGGCGATCCCGAGGGTGATGGAAAAGATTGTTGATCCTGGAGGAAAGGTTCTGGGGGTGGATGAGGAAGGCGAGATTTGCATGAAGGGGCCGAATGTGATGAAAGGGTATTTCAAAATGGAAGAGGAAACCGAGAAGGTGTTCGATCAGGAGGGATATTTTAAATCTGGAGACATGGGGAAGATTGATGCGGAGGGGCATCTGTTTATCACGGGTCGGATCAAGGAAATGATGATCATCGGGGGTGAGAATGTGTTTCCAAAGGAAATTGAAGGGGTGCTGGACAAGCATTCATCGGTGCATGCCTCGGCGGTGATTGGGGTGAAGGATGAGTCTCGGGGTGAGGTTCCAATTGCGTTTGTGGAGTTGGAGGAGGGGGAATCATTTGATGAGAAGGGTTTGCGTAAATACTGCCGGGAATCGTTGCCACCCTTTAAGGTTCCGAAGGAGATTCGGTGCCTGGAGCAATTACCGAGAAATCCGACGGGGAAAATCATGCGGCGGAGTTTGAGCGTGGAGACAGTGTCGAGTGTATGAATATGGTGGATGGAAACATGGTCTTTGGTGGGGTATGGATCATTTCCGTGAATTTTCGATGCAGGATCGCCACATTTGACGACAAGTACGGGGAAGTGGTATATTGGTGAATATGACAGTCATCAGCACAACTCAACTTGATCCGCAATTGTGTACATCCTGCAAGTCGCGGCTGGATGGGCTTCGGAACCTTTATGATTCAAAGGGTGTCGATGCTTTGCTCGTGTCGTGTGAGAAGGACATTCGGTATCTGACGGGATTTGTGGGGCATGACAGTCAGTTGTTGGTGATGCGGGAGGGGGCAGTGATTTTTTCGGATGCTCGGTATGACGAATTTTTGAATCCGTGGCGGGAGGCGGGGTTTGTCGAAATTGTGATGGGGCGAAGGCATCGGATTCATCAGTCGGTCAAGGAGCATTGTGCGGCGGGGGGAGTGAAGCGATTGGGGGTACAGGCGGATTCTCTTACGGTCTCAGGGCGACAGACGCTGGCGTCGAATGATGTTGCGGATTCGCTGGTGGATACGGTGGGGATGGTTGCCGGGTTACGGATGATTAAGGATGACCTGGAAATTGCCGTGATGGAGCGGGCGATCAGGATTCAGCAGGATGCCCTGGCGGCGACCATGGGGCAATTGACACTGGGGATGACGGAATTGGAGTTGTATGCCCGACTGGATTATGAAATGCGGATGCGGGGGGCGTTTGGGTCGAGTTTCGATGCGATCATCGGGGCGGGGACGAACAGTTCGATCATTCATTATCTGGTGGGGGATTCCCCGATTGAACGAGGAACACTGCTGGTGGACTGGGGGGCGGAAGTGGATGGATATTGCGGTGATCTGACGCGGACCTTTGGGATTGGGGAGTTTCCGGAAAAGGTGCGGGACATGTATGACATTGTTCTGGAGGCGCAGTTGGCGGCAATCGAGGCAACCGGACCGGGGAAGATTTGTGCGGAGATTGATGCGGCGGCGAGGAAGGTCATAACTGAGGCGGGATATGGGGATTACTTCGGTCATGGGTTGGGGCATGGATTGGGGATGGATGTGCATGAAGCGCCGTATTTCAACGATCTTCAAACCGAGGTGGAACTTCAACCCGGAATGGTGATGACCTTTGAGCCGGGGATTTATGTGCCGGGAGTGGGGGGGGTGCGGATTGAGGATGATGTTTTGATTACAGAATCGGGAACGCGGGTGTTGAGCGATTATCCAAAGTCGATTACGGACATGATCATCGAGCCGGGTTCTGCGTAGTCCACACAAGGAATGACTCTTTATGATTGATATTCGAAAGCTCAAGGAGCTGGTCCGGTTAATGGTGGCGAATGACCTGACGGAACTGGACTTGGGGGACAGCGAAGAGCAGGTATCGTTGCGTAGACCAAGTCCATACGGTTCCCCGCAGATTGTGCATCACAATGCATCGCCTGCTGCGGTGGCGGCACCCCCGGTTTCTGCAGCAACAATGACGGCTCCTGCTCCTGCTGGGGATGCAAATTCAGGAGGTGGGGATGATGAAGCCGGGCTGGTGAAAATTGAAAGCCCAATGGTGGGTACCTTTTATACTGCCTCGAATCCGGAGGCGGCGCCGTTTGTGAAACCAGGCGATCAAGTCACGGAGGATTCGGTGGTGTGCATTATTGAAGCGATGAAGATTTTCAATGAAATAAAGGCGGAAACCACGGGCACGATTCAGCGGGTGCTGGTGAAAAATGGCGAACCGGTGGAATTCGGACAGCCCCTGTTTCTGGTGAAACCGGATTAATGTTTTCCCGGATATTGATCGCTAATCGGGGGGAGATTGCCCTGCGTATCATTCGCGCTGCCCGGTCGCTTGGGGTAGAAACTGTTTGCGTGTATTCGGAAGCGGATCGGGAGGGGCCATGGTTGGAGTTCGCGGATGAGACCGTATGCATCGGGCCCGGGCCCAGTGGGGAATCGTACCTGCGGATGGATCGGATCATCGCGGCGGCGGAAATGACCTCAGCGGAGGGGATTCATCCTGGCTATGGATTTCTGGCGGAGAATGCACACTTTGCGGAGATCTGCCGCGATTGTCATATTGAGTTCATCGGGCCATCACCGGAAGCGATGGCGATGCTGGGGGACAAGATCACCTGTAAGAAACTGGCGAGGAAGTCGGGCGTGCCGGTTTTTCCCGGGAGTAAGGAAGCGATTGAAGAGGAAGAGCGGGCGATTGAGGTAGGCGAGGAAATCGGGTATCCCGTGATTGTAAAGGCATCAGCAGGAGGGGGTGGACGCGGGATGCGGATCGCCCACGATAAGGCGGAATTGCTGGCGGGTCTGCAGTCGGCTCGGCAGGAAGCGGAGGCGGCGTTCGGCAACGGGGCGGTGTTTATCGAGAAATTTCTCACCGATGCGCGGCATGTGGAGATTCAGGTCCTGGGAGACAAACATGGGCATGCCATTCATTTGTATGACCGGGATTGCACATCTCAACGACGGCATCAGAAATTGATTGAGGAAGCGCCTGCACCGGGAGTGAACACGGCAAAACGAGATTCGGTAGCAAGGTCTGCGGCGGATCTCATTCGGGAGGCGAATTATGCGGGGGCGGCGACGGTGGAGTTTCTCATGGACCAGCAGGGGGATTTTTATATGCTGGAAGTGAACACGAGGGTGCAGGTGGAACATCCGGTGACAGAGATGATTACGGGGGTGGATATAGTGGCAGAGACAATCCGTATTGCCGCGGGGGAACCGCTGTCGCACGAGCAGGGTGATATTTCGATTCGGGGTCATGCCATTGAGTGCCGCATTAATGCCGAGGATCCGGATCGGGGATTCATGCCCCAGGCGGGGGTATTGGATTGTTTTCAAGCACCGGGCGGGCCGGGTGTGCGGGTGGAATCACATGCGAGGGCGGGATATCGAATACCCTCGAATTACGATTCGATGATCGGAAAACTCATTATCCACGGGGAATCACGGGAGCAAGCGATCGCCCGGATGCGGGTGGCCTTGGATGAATTCGAGATCGGTCCGGGCAAGACGACGATTCCGCTCCACCGGCGGATTATGGATGAGCCAGCATTCAGGCATGCAGAGTTTGATATTCATTATATTGAACGGATGCTGCATGAAGAGCCACGGGATTAGGAGTGTCCAATAAAGGGTGGTTGGATAAAAAAGCTGAATCAGGAACTATTTTGGTCTTGAAGCGTCCTAGATAGGGCAGGAAGAGGATATTTTCCCAAGGGGAGAGCGTTTACGGGGGTTGATGGTGATTTTTCGGTGTATTTGTGCCGGGGGATTGCATATGATCTGATCGAACGAGTTTTCTCTTTACCAAGCGAGACAAGACATGAAGAACAATTCACTGGTGTTGACAAAAATGGCTCTGGGAGTGTGCCTGGGCATGTTGCTGGCGGTTCCGGTTCGGGGGAGCGATGATCAGGCCCAATCGGGACCGACCAGTCGACCCGAAGAAAAAATTCATCACTACACCGGCCGTGGTGACGCAACCAATGAGAATCTTCCCAGTGTTTATATCGTGCCCATGAAAGGGCAGATGGGGACGGACATTCATTCTGATGCATATGAAGGACTTGTGGAAGACATCAAAGCGTTGAAGCCGGATCTGGTGGTGTTTGAAATGGAGTGTTCGGATGTCGATCAGGGAATGGACTTCACGCGGGCATCGAGGGGGAATAGTCCGGAAGAAGTTGGGTTGCTGAAATTGGAGCCGTATCGACATCTGGTGGCAAATCTGAAGGATAATTTGCGTGGAATACCGCAAGTGATGTGGGTGAAGGATTCAGCCGGAATCAGCTCGATCATCGCTCTGTCCTGGCCGGATATGTATATGTCTTCAAATGCCCGACTCGCGGGGCTGGCTCAGATTTGGTTAGCGGCACGGAGTTGGTCTGATGACGACATTCGGGGAAAGATGATTGCCGCCTGGGTGGGTATGGGAAATGGTTTCCTCCAACGCGGAGGGTATCCCATTGAACTGGGACGGGCCATGATGAATCCGGAGCACGCCCTCAGTGCTACCTGGGTCGGGAGAAAGGTTAAATGGTCTCTCGATACGGAAGGAGATTATGTGGTGGATGGGCGACACTGCTGGGCGTGTGATGTCTGTAAGGGTGTTCACAATGCATGCAAACTCGGCAAGGAGGGGTGTACTTGCTGGCCCGCAAATTTCAATGCGAAAATGGCCGAAGATTTTCTGATCAGCGATGGGACAGCAGATGAACTCGATGATCTGTTGCTGTTGTATGGGCTTCGTGAATACCGTGTGCTGGATGCCAAAGGACCACAGATGGTCGAGCGGTATTTGAAACAATGGCGCCGGTCTCTGAAGAATGCAAAAAAATTGTGGGAAGAGTACCAGACGCATTTGAATCGAGCCGGCGATGATCCCCGTAAGTGGCTGGGGAGAGCCAAGGGTGACCTGACGAAGATTCTGGCTGCGATGAACCGCTATGAGGCCGTGGAGATTCGCATGGGTATGGAAGAAGGGATCAACAAAGTTCAGTTGGAATTGATGATTGCTGAATTGAAAGATCGAATTCGATCACTGGGCCGGGGCGGCCGGGGAGGTCGAGGCGGTGGCCGGGGAGGTGGCGGCATGGGGGGGTGATTCCCCCGGCTGTCTCGTGTTTTCCTGGGATCGTGACGACGATTCTCCTGGATTGGCTCCTAATGATGTATGGCGAGTGTTTAGTTTGGATTCAATGAAACAGATTTGAGGTATGGCACTATGAAGCGTTCTGTATGGCAATTGTTTGTGTGTGTTCTTCTGTTCGGGGTTACGGCTCAAGTGGTGGAGGCGGGAAAGTCTGTTGAGATTCGCCAGCAGAATGGGGTGAAATGGCGAGGTGAGTTGAAGCAGACCATCGAGATCACTTATAAAAAGCGGGGGCGTACGATTTCGTTGTCGGGTGTGTTGATCAAATCGTCTTCATCCTATGTGGTGATTAAGGGGACAAAGCCAGAGGGTGGCATCGGCGAAACAATTGTGTTTATGAGGGATATCGTCCGGGTACGCACCTTGTCGAGCGATCCGGTTGAGGTTCAGGATTCCAAAAAAGATGATGGTGCTTCTCCGGATCAGCCTTCTGCGAGTGCGACTTCATCGGTTGGCGGAATTTCAAAGCCAGCCAAAAAGGGGAATGATGCCTATGACGACAAGAATCCGGGGGTATTTGTGCTGCCCATGTCGGGTATGGTGGGAGTGGAGATGCGGGCGCATGAAATCGAGTTATTGGCTGAAGAAGCGGATAAGTATGGGCCGGGTCAGACGCTGATTTTTCGCCTCAATACCGGAGGAGGGTTGGTAACAGAAGGGGAACGATTCGCCCATTTGATGCCGGAGATCAAGAAGCGACATCGCTGTATCGCCTGGATCGAGGAGGCCATTTCCGGTGGCTGTGCCTTTGCTGTCCTGTGTGATGAAATCTATTTTATGACTGAGGGAGCGGCGGGATCGATTACCGCATTCAGCGGCACGGTATCTCTGAAAGGCCGTGAGCTCGAAGAATGGATGGAGAACCTGGGGAGTTGGTTCGAGGAAGGCGGGCGTAGTCGTTTGATCGCCCAGGCCATGATTCATGCCCCACTCATGTTGTCGTACGACAAGGATCCGGATACCGGAGAAGTCACATTTTATAACGACCTGTCGGGTGAGTTTATTCTTTCCCGCCCGGGACAGAATCTCACCTTCAACGCCTCGAATGCAGTGCATTGTGGGTTCGCTGATGGAATTGCCGACACCGAAGAGGATCTGGCAAAACTTCTCGACCTCCCTGGGTGGCATGAAAAAAGCAGTTTCGGGCGTAATCTTTCCAAATCATGGAACAGCACCGTTAAACAGGCCAAGCACGACATCCCAATTCTCCTGGCTCGCTATGGTCGGGATGGGGCGGGTCTGGACCAGGCGGGACAGATCGGCAAGCAGATACAAACCCTCAAAAAGTTGATTCGCTGGTGGAAGAAATGCGCGATTGTGTGCGAAATGAATGGCCTGCCACCGGTTGAAGAGTTGGAAAAGCAAATTAAAGAACTCCGGTACAGACTTTCCAGAGGTCGGTGAGACCGGTCTGTTCGACGGCTTCATTGGCAAAATTGAGCATCCCCATTTACAGAATTGAGATCAATTCAGGGGATGTTTGGGCATAGTTGTCATGCCCTGCGTACCATCTCTAGATGAGTGAGAAACGCTCAGAGACCACTTTCGTAGAACTTGAGGATGGCGGGGCCGATGGTGACCACCATGCCATCTTCCAAGCGTTTGCGATCGATGCGCGATCCATCCAAGAAGGTTCCACCGGTGGATTGCAAATCTACGATATAATAATCATCTTCATCCCGCTCGATAGAGCAGTGCTCGCGGGAAACGCTATCCGCCTCGATGCGAATATCGCATTCATCATCCCGGCCGATGACGATTTCAGGCACTTCACCCAGGGCGAATGCTCGGAGGACTCCTCCCTTCCGATTGCAGACATGAAGTTCCATCATGAGATTGTGATTCCACGCGTGATCCGAATCGTCCCAGTCGTTTGCTGGGTCTGACAACAGCGACACCCCCACCCTACTCATATTGTGTACGCAATAGTCTATTGAGACAAGTAGGAATATTGATAATTATTCGTTCATTTGAGCGCAGCGGTTTCAGAATCAGTTGCTAAATAGCAGAGTAGAGCCGAAAATTGGCAAAAACATCCTATTGAGCCAACGATGGTGGCGATTATCAGACATCAAAGATTGGAGCCGTCAAGCGGACAACGAGTAGGCAATATTCAATGTGTTTCGGGTCCGCATGGATTGGTCAATCTGATGGGCGAGAGGGGGCTTGATCGAGAAAACTGGACAGTATTTCAGGATCATCAATCAGATCAGGTGGATGTTTGCTTCCTTCGGAATCGGAATCCATGAGGGCTGGTGGTTGATCGGAATCACCGATATGGATGGAAAGAATGGTTTCCCCGATGCGAATAAAACCCCCATCGCGAAGCCGTTTACGGGTTATGCGTCGTCCGTCATAGAGGGTTCCTCCGGCTGAGTTTGCGTCGGCAATGTACCATTGAGTGTCTTCAAGGTAGAAAACGGCATGAAGACGAGAGGCGCCGGGATCGCTGAGGGTGATTTGGCATGACTCCGAACGACCGATGGTAAAACATTTCTGGTCATTGATGAGAGGGGTTTGAAAAAGTGGCAGCCCACGCAGATTTGCACCGCGAACTATTGCCGAATCGGAATCACCGGAGTCGGGGAGGATGTCAGAAATTGAATCACGCTTCGAACCTGGACTAAACCAGAGATAGGCAGGACCAATGCGGATCCAAACATCAGGGGTCATTATGGCCAGATTGACTGGACCGTCATCGTTGTGGGCTCCGGTGGTGGATCCGGTATCGAGAAAGCACCAGCTATCCTCATGGGCAAAAAGGATTGCGTGGTGGCGACTGATGGAGGATGCCTGAAGAGTAACATCGCAATGGGGAGAGCGTCCTATGGTGAGTTTATTCGTATGGGCCAATGAATGGCGAGAAATCACGGCCCCGTCATTTCCGGCGACAATCAATTCGGGCATTACGAGCACTCGGGATTGCAGGGAGGTTGCACCATTGCTGCTTCTCTTGGTCATGGTAGCGGTTTTGCGTCGAGTTGCCGTTGGTGACTTTGAATTTTGAGGTGAAATCATGGGTAAAAAATCGGTAAAATACTGGACTCTGGGGAGAGAAATTGTGGTTTTCACTCTGATATATGCGGAAATTCTGAAAGTTTGCGCGAAAACAGTTTTTTATCCATTTTTATCGAGTCAAATTGCCTTCAGGAGTTTTACGATAATCGGGAACATATTCACGGAAGAGAGTCATTTTTTAGCGTGCACGACGGGGGAGCAGGGTGGTACACTCAGTTTTCACTATGTCACTCCTTTTGGACTTTATATATTTATTGGTGGTCATCATTGCATCCCCGGTGTGGATTCCTCGAATGATCCGGACCGGAAAATGGCGGACGGACTGGGCGGGACGATTCGGCCGAGTTACGCCTGCGGGGGAATCTAAGAGCAGGGGAGAGTTGTCTTCCCGAGGAGGACAGAGGATTCTGCTTCATGCCGTCTCGGTGGGGGAGGTGAATGCGATTCGCGAACTGGTGAGTCGCTTGGACTCGGATGAGCGAGTGTCTGAGGTGATCGTATCGACGACCACGGATACTGGGTATGCCCGAGCCAAAGAAGCTTTCGGCGATCAGCACCGGGTGGTGCGTTATCCTTTTGATGTTTCCTGGGCAGTGAGGCGATTTCTGAAGGCGGTGCAGCCGGATGTGGTGGGATTAGTTGAATTGGAAGTATGGCCGAACTTCACGGCGGCGTGCCGGAGGAGGGGGATACCGGTGTGTGTGATCAATGGCCGCTTGTCGGAACGGAGTTTTTGGCGGTATCGTTTGCTTCGCGGATTGATTCGACCGAGTTTTGGTCGCCTTTCGCGCGCTGCGGTCCAGGATGAACGGTATGCAGCGAGGTTTCAGGCATTGGGGGTGTCGCTCGATCAAATTAATGTTGTGGGCACGATGAAATGGGATACGGCTATTCTGGCTGACGCGGTGGAAGGGGCGGATGATCTGGCGGAGGATATGGGGATCAACCGGGATATTCCCCTGGTGGTGGCGGGTTCTACGGCGCGTGACGAGCATGCTCTGCTTCATGCGGCAGTACCGGATGGAGTGCAATTGCTTTGTGCACCGCGAAAGCCGGAGTGGTTCGAACAGGCGGCATCTGACTTGCCGGGATGTGTTCGTCGCTCCGGGACATCCCAAGGAGATATATCCCCAATGGGAACGCATCGTTTTTTACTGGATTCGATGGGGGAATTGCGGAAGGCGTATGCGTTGGCGGATGTGGTGGTGGTGGGCCGAAGTTTTGGAGACTTGTATGGGAGCGATATGATGGAGCCGATCGCCCTGGGAAAAGCGACGATCATAGGACCGGCCTATGGTGATTTTCTGCAAATGATGGATGATCTTCTTGAAGGAGGGGGCATCATTTGTACGACCCGGGATGAATTGCCGGAGGTTTTGAAGGATTTACTTGAGAATCCGGAGCGGCGGAGCGAGTTGGCCAAACAGGGGCGGGAAGTGATTCGGCAACAGCAGGGGGCGACAAAGCGTCATGTGGAGATTCTTCTCGGATTGAAACAAGAGCATTCGAAATAAAAAAATCGCCGTTCCAGTGGTAACCAGAACGGCGAAGGAGGAGAAAGAAGAAAGAGCAATTGAGAGGAGCGATTGTATGAGACATCGCTCGGATACGATTATGACTGCCTGAACTGAACCACCTTTCTGGGGCTTATACGCAGCGAGCAGGGAAATGTTCGTAAAAATAAACACGAACATCGCCGACGAAAGCAGGCGGATTCCCTGTAATTACCCCGGGGCTGCATCAATCTATGATCTCGTTGTTCCAAAGTAGCACTCCAAACCGCTACCCTCCTACAGAAACAAGTATCGACAGTGTACTATCCTTTCCATGAAAATCAAGGAAAATTGTTCATTCAAGTGGAAGCATTGTCGGGGACGGTATTGCAACTATTTGATATTACAGTCTTTATGATCCACAAGATCAGATTCAGCATTTTGAAAAAAGTGCTCTTTTTGTGTTTTTTCGGCATTCAGGCATCAAAAAGACTCCCTATGCTGTCTCTTATGAACGAATTTTCTGTTCTGAAGCATATTTTTCAACGAAATGCTGAATTGGGCGATCGAATTCTCATTCAGCCCGGTGATGACATGGGGATGGTGCAGGTGGGAGACGAGCAATTGCTGGTGGCGGTAGACCAAGTGGTGGGGGGGAGACATGTGCAGATGGAGACCACGCCACTAAAATTGGTAGGGCGGAAGGCGGTTATGCGGAGTTTGAGTGATATTGCGGCCATGGCGGGGCAACCGGTGGCTTCGCTGGTGGCGGGTGTGCTTCCCCTGGGTTTTACTGATGAGGATGCGGCGGAACTCTTTGATGCCATGCGGGAAGCGGCGATGGTTCACGATTGTCCGGTGATGGGGGGAGATCTTGGGATGCACGGCGATCCGGCACATCCGTTGGTACTGAGTGTGACGGTTCTGGCTCGTCCGGGGCCGGGAGGAACCGGGGGAGTGGTGACAAGGCGGGGGGCGGAGGTTGGAGATGGTGTGTATGTAACGGGACAGTTGGGGGGATCATTGGAGCCGGATGGGGGAGGGCGGCACCTCACCTTCGAGCCGAGGATTGAGGAGGCATTGGCACTGCAAGAATTGCTGGGTGATCGGCTTCATGCGATGATTGATATCAGCGATGGCTTGGGGCGGGATGCGGGTCATCTGGCTCGGGCGAGTGGAGTGATGATTCACCTGGAGCCGGCCTTTCTTCCTTGTCACGCCGGGGTGAATTGGCGCGGGGCGCTGGGGGATGGGGAGGATTATGAATTATGTTTTGCGGCTAACGGGGATATACCCTCTGAGGTACTGGGCGTTTCGATTACGAAAGTGGGAGAAGTGCGAGGGCGAAAAACAGAGGAAGAATCGTGGGTGGTGGTGCACACTGATCAAGGAGAGATTCCCGGAGATGCCTTCGGTTGGGAGCATCATTCGTGAGCGAACCGAAGATTGAAAAAACGGTGGTGAGCCAAAGTGAACAGGAAACGCAGTCATGGGCGGAGGCCCTGGGGCGTTCCCTTCATGCCGGGGATGTGGTGGGATTGGAGGGACCGTTGGGGGCTGGGAAGACCTGCTTTGTGCGCGGTTTACTGGTAGGAAGGGGGGGGATGGCGGCGGATGTTTCCAGCCCGACATTTGTCATCATGCAGGAATATCCCTGTGGGGTGGGGCGAACGCTGGCCCATCTGGATGCCTATCGGGTACGAGGGGCAGAAGATATGGAGTCGGTGGGGTGGGAGGAGATGTTGGCGGGTGATACAAAAGGTGATTTGATGGTGGCGGTGGAGTGGCCGAGCCGGATTTCAGAATCGATGCCGGAACTGTGGATTGAAGTCAAGATTGAGCATCTCGGAACTCGAGAACGACGGCTTACATTTTGCTGCCCGGCGGAACTCGCGGATCGACTGGATGGAATAGTCAGGAAAATAGAATCACCAAGACACACTTGTCCTTCGTGCGGGGCGGTGATTAAAGGGAATCAGGAATCGTTTCCCTTCTGTTCAGACCGTTGTCGCATGGCGGATCTGAACCAATGGTTTACGGGTGGATTTGTAATCGAGGGTGAATAAGGGAAATCATGGACAGGGACCGAAGTCATTGAGCAGTGAGACAAAATCTTCAAAGTTCACAATGCCGTTGTAATTAATGTCTCCCGGAAGGGTCGGCTCGCAGGTCAGGGTTGTTTGCCCCATGTCGTTCAGAATCTGGATCATGTCATCAAGATTTACTACACCATTTCCATTGGGGCCACCGACTACAATCGGAACAATATCCGCAAGACAATCGCATTCATCCGGTGTGGCGTTGGCGTTCACATCTGGGCTGGTGGAGTCGGCCAGGTCGATCAGATCCGCAATGCCGTTGTTATTGCAATCCCGGGAAAAGCAATAGACGGAACCGGTGCTGAATCCCCCAGCCACATCATCTCCCCAGGCCCCCATGATCAGCGCCTTCTCGCTGAGGGCGACGGACAGGCCGAACTCATCCCCCGGCGCCCCATCTGAGGCGAAGAGATGAGCATGTTCAATCCAACCCTGTCCATTAAAGCGGTATAGATATACCGAGCCAGCATCGATGCCCACGGCCGTGTCGTCACGCCGCGAACCAACGATGGCCATATTTCCCTGAACAGCCACACTGATCCCGAATTCATCTCCTCCGGCGCCATCAAATGCGATCAAATGAGATTCTTCCACCCACTCTTTTCCCTGGAAGCGGTAGATGTAGGCCGATCCTGAGTTTGTACCCCGAAGAGTATTATCGTGGCGGGCCCCGATGATGGCGGTCTCCCCATCGATATCGAGAAAAACCCCATACCAGTCCCCGGCCTCTCCATCCGCGGCAAATAAATGTGCTTCCTCAACCCAACCCCCGGTATCCCCATTTCGGCGATAGACATACGCCGACCCGGCATCTATGCCTCCAGCCGTATCATCGGTGTACGCTCCTACCAAGGCAAGATTTCCACTGATCGCCACGGCGAGACCGAATTGATCGTAGTCCGCCCCATCGGAGGCGAACAGACGCGTCTCTTCCCGCCACGAAGCGCCGGTATATTGATACACATAGGCCGAACCGATCGTGCTGCCCGGGGTGACCCCGCTATTCGTGGGTGCTCCCACAATAAGACGGTTTCCACTGAGGGAAATGGAGACCCCGAATTCATCCCCCGCCGCTCCCTGAGAAGCAAAGAGATGCTGCTCTTCCATCCAACTGCCGTTTCCATCATGCCGAAACACATACACCGATCCGGCATCCACACCGCCGGTTGCTGTGTCATCAAACTTTGCCGCCACCACGGCGACATCCCCTTCAATCTCCACCCGCCAGGCGAAGAGATCATCAGCGGCCCCATCCGAGGCAAACAAACGGGCTTCCTCCACCCAACCTCCGGTCTGAAGGTTGAGTCGATAGATATAAGCCGAGCCGGCGTTGCTGCCTGCTGCCGTATCATCATTCCACGCTCCCACAATGGCAACCTCCCCACTGATCGCCACGGGCCAGCCAAAGCGATCTCCACCCGCCCCATCCGATGCCGTAATTTTGAAATCCTCATGCAACTCCAGCGTATTTCCACATCCACCCCCGGAACCCCCTCCCCCCGGATTGCCTCCACCGGGGATTCCCGCCCCGCCACCTCCCTGCCCATCGAATCCTCCGGCCATTCCCTGGGAGGTTCCGAGGGTGGTTCCGGGGAGGGTGGGTTTTCCGGGTTTTCCGGGGGCGGGGGCGGCTGCACTCGGCATTCCCAATACCACACCCACCGCGATTCCCAGCATCATCATCACCAAACTCTTCGAGGATAAGGGCTTCATCTTCAAGAACACGACAAACCTCATGGGGAAATCGCCGACACCAACCCCAGTACCCCCGAATACCCCCGCATTCCCCCCGAAACCCACTGGATTCATCCATATCGCACCGATCGCCCTTTCCACACAAAAACCCCTCGGACGAACCCAATGGGTCCGGTATTCCGGGGGTTCTCCATCAATAAAGGGGGTAAGGGGAAAGGATGGTTTGGTTACCTACAAGGTTGAGGAGAAGCAATTCTGCCGAAATATTAGTAAAACCAAATTGCATAAATTAGGGAGCCCTTCTGGATTTCTCTCCTTGTTTTGGGGACAGGGTGTGGATAAGTTTTCTGTTGAAATGGGATAATGGCGGTCAGAGAGCGGATTATGCTGCATCCATTGAGGGAGAGGACGGGTAAAATTATTTTTGGGAAATCCCATTGACTTACTACGACCGGCGTAGTAGAGTACTACGACTCGTGTAGTAGATGGGG
>CAZLXE010000006.1:15422-27926 GCA_964563005.1 uncultured Isosphaeraceae bacterium | reverse complement strand
GGGGGTTGGAGTTGATTATGCCGCCACTTGAATCAGATCTTGGTCACGCCGAACTGGAAGTATTAAAAATTCTTTGGGAGGACAGTCCGGCCACGGTGCGGGAGGTGTGGAACCGGTTGCAGGAGAGTGGCCGGGACATTGCGTATACGACGGTGTTGACTTTTCTGACCCGGCTGGAGCAGAAGGGGTTTGTGACCAGTGATAAATCGGCCCGGGCGTTTGCCTATCGGCCTGAGGTTACGCAGGAGAAGGTTTCCCGCAGCCGGTTACGGACGCTGATTGATCATATGTATGACGGGGCGGCGGGGCCGCTGGTGTTGCAACTGGTGAAAGATGAGCGGTTCACTCCCGAAGAAATCACTGAATTGCACGCCCTCATCGATGAACTCGACTCGCCTCAGAAGCGAACCAGAAAATCCGGGGGTCGATTATGACCTGGTTGCTGGAAAACTGGTTCTGGCGCAGTGTGTTGATGGCGGTGCCGTTGGTGATTCTGGTGTCGGCAGTCTGTCGGCTGGTCCCATGTCGTCCGGCCACGAGGCATGCGTTGTGGCTGCTGGCCCTGGTTTCGTTTGTGGTGTTGCCTTTTATGGCGGTGCTGCCGGGGGTGGATGTAACTGCTCTGGTGATGCCGGAAAGCAGGGAAGCGGATCGGTTGGTGGGAAACCAGGAGGCGAGTGTGGTTCATGCCCCGGAGAGAATGCTTCGAACCTCCCGGGAAAAGGCAGGAAGAGAGAGAAAACCCATAGAGACTCCTGTTCGAGTGGATCGTTCGGAAACGCATCGGCCGGATATCGGGATGACAGCCCCGGTGGATTCCGTCCCAGAGATTGTTCGAGAAGATGAGTTGTTCAATCGGAACGGTCGTATGGTTCGGGAAGCGGGAGCACGGGAAAAGCGGGCCGCCGTCATACCACCGGCCCTTCCCTCTTCTCCAATCCCTCGGATTACTTTCACTCCATCAGTTCCCCCGATATCTCTTAATACGCATCTTGTTCCGGCGGATAATACACCCTTCCTGCCTCTGCCTGTTTCCGCTGATCTGTCGAAGCAGAACAATCCGCCGGATAGGATTGCTGCGGCAGCCCAGCCCCTTTCAGCACCATTCCCAACTGTTATCCCTGATCCTGTAGTTTCCGAAGCAAGGGGGACGGGTCAGCCCTCGTTTCTGGCCGCCTCCTGGGAACTGAGTCAGGAATGGTTGGATCAACTGGGGGTGATTCGCGATGACATTCTCCGCCTGCCGGGTCTTCCGCTTCCCCTCTGGTTGGCGGGGTCATTGCTCATGGCGGGGATGCTGGGGTGGCGGACAGTTCGCTTTCGTCGGGTGTTGCGTCGATCCTTCCCGGCGAATGAGTCCATTGTTCAAATTGTTGCCGGTTTGTCCCGAAGCATCGGTCTGCGGCAACCCCCGACCGTGCGGATGACCGATGACTGCATTTCGCCGCTTATCTGGTGCGGGGGAAAAGCCCGATTGATCCTGCCCACGGAATTGTGGCATCAGCTCGATCCGGTTGGTCGGAACGCGGTGGTGATGCACGAACTGGCTCATCTACGCCGCCTCGATCACTGGGTGTGTCGCTTTGAGCAGATGGTGCAGGTGCTCTATTGGTGGCATCCGCTGGTGTGGTGGGTGCGGCGGCGACTGCGGGCGGAAGCAGACCAGAGTTGTGATGTCTGGGTGACGCAACAGTTACCTCACGATCGTCGGGCCTATGCCGAGGCCCTTTTGGAAACCAAACGCTGGACCGGAACTTCTTCCCTTCGCATCCCCGCGATCGGGCTGGGAGCGACCGGTGTTCACTCTTCTCATTTTGCCCGGAGAATAACCATGGTTATGACTGCCCCCACCCATCCAAACCACGCCGGAAACCCCCATCCATCCCGCCTCAGTCGGCGCGGTCTCGCCCTGACTGGCGGATTGGCATTGATAGGACTGATTGCGGCTCCTTTATTGGCCTGCCCGCCGGAACCATCCAAACCGAAGCCGCCTGCTCCGCCGATTCATCCGAAATTATCCATTGTCAGGCCGTCGGCCCCCCTTGCCCCCCGCACCCAGCGTGCTCCAAGAGCTCCCCGGGTTAATGTGATGCCCCCGCCGCTCGTCAATGTGGGGCCTGCACCATTGGCGGAAACCGCCCCGGCGGAAGGGGCGACCACCATCGAACGGTATCTGCACGATCGCCATCAAGCGCCCTCGCAGGTCGAATCCTCTGACCATATAGATCGCCTCGACCGCTTGGAACAGCGACTGGACCGACTCCAGAGGATGCTGGAGGAATTGCTTCAGCAGCGAACCGGTGAAACCGTCGAAACTCTTCCCGAGTCAGACAGCGAACCCTCTTTCATTGGTGAAATGAACGACATCGCTTATACGATGCCCGAAATTCATGGCATCACCGATGCGTTGGGAGCCGTCGGTCAGGCCTGGGAAAATATCCAACTCGTCCAGTCTCAGGCTGCCAATGAAGGACTTGAGTCAAGAATCTACAAACTTCCAGAATGCAAACGCAAGGCCCTTACCACGCTCATGTCCCGCTCCGATGTCCCGGTCACCATCAGTCCGCGTGATGATGGTCTTGAAGTGCTGGCAACCCGAGAGCAGCATATGATCTTCGGGGCGTTCTGCACCATGATCGACGGTGAATATCAAGTGGAGGAATATGCGCTGCCCGAAGGAAAACTGAAGGCGATGACCGATCTCATGGCTCTGGACAGTGTGCCCATCATGATGGAATATCGGGAGGAAGCGATCGGCATCCAGGGGACGGATCTCGAGCAGTTGGTGTTCGATGCTTTTGTCCGGGAAATCCTCGGCGAAGGGGAATCTGAATATTCGCCCCAGTCAAATATAAGGGAGGGATACGAATCGGCTGATGGGGTGTATCGCAACCTGCAGCGTGATTATGAACGGAAGATGCGAGATAAAACGCGGGTGCGGAGCGATTGGGAGCGCGCCCTCAAGCGTGCTGCGCGCCAGATGGAGCAATGTGAAGGTCGAATCGCTGCCTGCGAAGAAAAGGCGGAACGGTGTGAAGTAAAGGCCGAGGAACTCACCGAACAGGCGGAGGTACTGTTCGAAAAGGCCGAATCCATGTCCGGCAAAAAACGAATCGATCTTGTCCGCAAAGCCAACAAACTCCTCGCCAGCGCCCGGGCCTGCGAAAACGATGCCCGGATGGCCATGGTGCAGGCCGAACTGGCTCAGGCGAAATCTGAAATTTCATCTGAAGAAATTGAGCGTTATGAAGAAGAATTGGATCGCCTCCAGGAAGCGCTCGAGGAACTAAAGGAACAGGAAAAGGATCATGCGGACGACTCTGCCCGCTGATGGAATTGCCCCCACGCGATCCCCCCATTCCGGACATCAAGGTCCGGGGGGGGATCTTTTTCTAAATCCCCACACCGGTCCAATAGAAGTGCCTGTGTGATTGGAAACGAGGACATGTGACATGGTTCACAATTGGATATCGGTGAGTATTGCGCTCGTCATCCTTTCATTACTGCCTGGAACCACCATGGCGTCCGCCCCACCGGATGCGGATGATTCGACCATACTGCGCGATTTTTACAGCGCAAACGGTCTTTTGAACCGTGGGCTTTACGAATTGGCGGTTTCGGATTATCGAACATTCCTTGAATCTCACGGTGATCATGAGAAAGCATTGGTAGCCCGGTATGGGTTAGGTGTGTCCCTTTATCGACTCGATCGATTGAACGAGGCCCAGGAGGCCCTGTTTCCACTCCTGGACCATCCTCAATTCGAGTATGAGGCCGAGGTATTGCTGATCCTCGGTCGATGTCGTGCGTCAGCGGGAGCGAATGACGAGGCAGCGGATCATTTTCGACGCATTCTTAAGCGTTATCCCGAGCACGATCTTGCCGATGACGCGGCATGTTTTCTGGCCGAAGCCCTCTATGCCTCCCGAGCATTTTCTAAGGTGGCCAATCCCTGTGAGATTCTGATCGAGCGCTGGCCGGACAGCCCGAGGCGGGAGCGAGCGGAATTGTTCCGGGGATTCGCGGATATGGCTCTCGAACATTATGGGGAGGGCATTCAACATTTCGAGGCCATGTTGAAGCGATTCCCCAAGGGCGAGCATGCCGATCAGGTATCACTGCTTTACGCGAAATGCCTGCATCTTTCGGGGGCGCTGCAAAAAGCAACCCATCAATATCGGGAAATCATCGAGCAGGGCGAAGCACAATTTGTTCCCGATGCTTTATTCGGTCTGGCTCGACTTCTCTATGAAGATGATCGACTGGACGACTCTGGTGTTTTGCTGAAGGGATTGTTGAAGCGCTATAAGGATCATGATCTCCAGTCTCCCGCCCACCTGCTCCTCGGACGCATCTATTTTCAACAGGACAAGAATGATCTGGCGCTGCGACAATTTCAACAACTGGCGAAACTCGCCCCGGCATACCGCGATGATGCGGCATACTGGTCCGCCAAGTGCGCGTTTCAACAGGGAAAATACAGACAGACCGAGAGGCAACTGGCCGAGGCCGTGGAACAATATAAAGAGAGCGAGTTATTGCCTCAGATGATCTATGATCGGGCGGTTTCCTTGCTCCGACTCGACCGGGATGAGGACGCGATCGAGATACTCAACGCTTTTCTCGATGGGTTTCCCGAAGATAAACTCGCTCCGAACGCCCGGTATGCGATCGCATCAAGTCAGCATGAACGGGCGCGATATGACGAATGCCGAGAAACTTGTGGCGACTTTGTCAAACAGCATCCCAAGCATCGGCTTCTTGCCGCGGTGCGTTTCCTGGCCGCCGAGAATGAATATCTGGCGGGTCGGAATGAAGAAGCGGTCGAACAATACGGGCAGTTTCTCGATGAATATAATGAAGATGAGAGAGCTTCGGTAGCCCGTTATCGGCTGGGCATGGGGCTGTATCGTTTAGGCCGATTTGATGAAGCGAAGCCCTATCTGGATCAATCGACCATCGTAGTAGAGGAGCACCCCGAGTTTGCTCCAGCCCTGCGCGCACTGGGTGAGGGTTATTTTCAGAATGAGGATTGGTCGGAAGCGGAGTCGAACCTGACTGCTTACCTCGGACAACATCCCGATGATGCCTCTCGCTCTGATGTCCTGTTGAAGCTCGGGCTTGCGCGTTCTCATCAGGACAATCCGGATGGAGCGAGGGAAGCGTTTGAATTGCTGCTGGAATTGGATGCAGACAGCCCCCAACATCTCCAGGGAATGTTCGAATTGGGACAGGTGCTGGTGAAGACCAACCACCCCTCTCGGGCGAAACAAATGTTTCTGGAGGTTATTAAGCAAGGTGATGACACTCGTTACGCTCCGTATGCATTTGAGCATCTCGGAGTTCTGGCCATGAAGGAAGCCGTCTATCCGGAAGCGGCGATATATTTTGAGAATGCTGCCCACACTAGCAGGGGAACAAAGAGAGAGTCAACCCTGCGGTACCAACAAGGTCTGGCATGGTATGAAGCAGGTGATTTTGAGAAGGCGGGTGAGTGTTTCCTGCAGATCGCGCGGGATTTCCCCGACGATACACTTACCCCTGCCGCAACAGGTAGGTACGCCCTTACTCTGGCTCGGCGTCAAAGGGATGATGAAGCTACTCTGGCCTTAACCCGTGTCCTGGATCAATTCTCCGAAGATCTGGATGACGAATTGAAGGCCACTCTATTCTATGAACTGGCATGGTCCCAACGGCGTCTCAAAAACCCCCAGGAAGCCGCAATAGCTTATCGTGGCCTGCTGTCCCTCTCTGATGAACTCCGTCTGGCTCCACATGGGCGAATGGAACTGGCTGAATTGGAGATGGATGCGGATCGCTACGATGAAGCCACCGAACTTCTGCTGCCGCTCGTAGAAGAGAACAAATCCCGGGAGAGCGTTCCCGATGATCTTCTAGCCCGGGCAGCGTATCGATTGGGGATTTGCGCCTACCGCCTTGATAAATTCAATATCGCCGCGGATCGTCTCGACGCATTTATTCATCATTATCCAGAGCATGAACTGATCCCATCGGCAATGTTGCTCTGTGGTGAAGCGGCGTTCCGATCGGGTGCATTCAAAACTGCGGCGAAGCATCTGGAACATGCTGCTGCTTTTGAGGATATGGATGAAATTCATAAACCGGCTCTGCTGCGGCTGGGGGAATGCCATGCCGCTCTTCAACACTGGACAAAAAGCGAGCAGGCATTCGCGCAATACCTGAAAGAATTTGCCGAGGAAGATCTCTGGTTTCAGGCGCGTTTCGGAATGGGTTGGGCGAAGGAAAATCAGGGTGACCACCAAGGCGCCATCGTCGATTATCAGGCCGTGGTTGATAAACACCAGGGACCAACCGCCGCGCGGGCGCAATTCCAGATCGGGGAATGTCTGTTTTCACAGAAAAAACATGAAGAAGCCATTACAGCCCTTTTGCGGGTAGACATGCTGTATGACACGCCTGAATGGAGTGCTGCCGCGTTGTACGAGGCGGGCCGATGCTTTGAATCCATGGGACAGGTGATGGAAGCGCGAGATCAATTCCAACGGGTCTGCGATCATCACGAGAATTCTGAATGGGCGGAGTTGGCCGCCCGTCGTTTGCGCGAACTTCCTGCCGCCGTTCCACCGGGACATCCCGGCTCCTGACCTATACCCTTTCGCTTCTGGATTCCATCATGCTGCAACCGATCATTCAATTTACTTTTCCCCTGTTGGCACAACTTTCCGCAACCCCCGGTTCAGCCCCCGGTTCGGGAGCCGGGAGCGATGCGTCCATGGCAGAGACCATCACCAGCACGGCTATGACCGTTAATTCGGTCTGGGATTTCATCCTTAAGGGAGGGATCATGATGATTCCCATCGGGTTGTGCTCGCTGGTGGCTATGGCCGTGTTTATGGAGCGCATTGTGGTTTTACGAAGGAATAGAGTTATCCCCGGATCGTTCCTGCCCGGATTGGATTTAATTCTGGAATCACAACCCGATGATCCCGCCGAGGCCCTTGTTTATTGCAGAGAATCCGATTGCCCGGTGGCTCGAGTTTTCACGGCGGGTATCCGTCGGCTGCGTGGACCAATTGAGTTGATGGAAAAGCACATCGCTGAAGAAGGAGAACGAGAATCGCTTACTTTGAGGAAGAACCTGAGGGTATTGTCTGTCATTGCGGCCATTTCTCCTCTGTTGGGGTTACTGGGGACGATTTTCGGAATGATTACCGCATTTCAAACCGTTGCAGTGTCTGGTGAAGCCCTCGGCAAAACCGAATTACTGGCGGGGGGGATCTACGCCGCCATGATTACGACAGCTGCGGGTCTCATCGTCGCTATTCCCGTTTTGATCATGTACCACTGGCTGACAGCAAAGATCGAGCGGCTGGTTATGGAAATGGATCGCATGACTGTGGAATTCATCGAAAGCCACTCGTCATACCCTACCATTCAGCCCGTTGACCCCAGGGTCAATCATCAAGTCAATGCTACATCAGAGTCACCACCCACAGAAAGAGATTTGATTGAATCCGAGTTCGTGGGGAGTGAATTACCATGATTCGAGCAAAAACCAGCGACCATGCTCCGGGAATCGACATGACCCCCATCATCGACATGGTGTTTTTGCTGTTGATATTCTTTCTCGTTGCCACCACCTTTCATCAGACTGAGCGAGAAATGCAGATCGCCCTGCCTCTTGCGACCGCGGCGGGTCCGATCAGTACAGTCCTGAAAGAAATCATCATTAATGTAGATGAAGAGGGAGGTATTATTGTCAACGGTCAACCCATGAATCCGGATTCGCTTGGCTCGCTCATCGAGGAAGCCGTTACGGGTAATCCTGATCAAAAAGTGACCGTCCGAGGTGACCGCACGACTGCTTACGCAAACATTGTTCGGGTACTCGATATCTGTAAGAGCAGCGGGATTCAGGAACCCTACCTCGACACCGTTATCAACGGACCCCATGAATAACTGGAATCAGTAGAAAGACTCCTGCTCGCTTCGACGGCGAGGGCTTCTCATGTTTGGCAGAGTTTCCAAAATCCTGTTGTTCCTCTTTGTTCTGATTATGATCTGTGCCACCATCTTCGCGGTATTCTGGTGGCGGGGATCAAGTCTACAGACCGTTTTTACTGATACGGCGACCATACAGCAACCCGCCGAGGAAGCTCACCTGCGGGACATACTCTGGCGACCCCCGGAGGAAATTCCTTCACCAATAGACACCGATGAAGACGAGTATGAACCCTGTCTTTCTCCCGATGGCATGGTGCTGGTGTTTGTTCGCGGCAAGGCAGGACAAAACGCAGATCTATTTTCGTCCACGCGAACGACCAAGGGTTGGTCTTCTCCCATGTCCATCACAAGCATCAACACCGACGCCGATGAGTTGGGTCCGGAATTTTCACCTGATGGCAACTCGTTGTACTTCTATGCCAATCGAACCGGAGGCCAAGGGGGATACGATCTCTGGGTGACGCACCGAAGTCATGTGGGCTGGAATAAACCCATTAATCTCGGATCTGCCGTGAATTCGCCCTTCAATGACTACGGACCCGGTCTCTCTCCCGATGGGAAAACACTTTATTTTTCCTCCAATCGTCCCCAAGCGACGGATAACCACACCCCCGATCCTGAATCATGGTCGGCCACCGTACGGGAGGATCTCTTCAATCGTGATTATGATATTTATGCCTCTTCCCTGGGAGATGGACAATTTGGCGATCCCCAATCCATTAAAGCTCTCAACAGCGTATATCATGAAGGGGCACCTGCCGTCAGCCCGGTAGGTGATTTTATTTACTTCAGTTCTAATCGTCCGGGAGGTGAGGGAGGGTTCGACCTTTACCGGGTTCGCCTCTTCCCAGAAAAAGGGAAAAGCGATGTGTACGGAGAGGTGGAAAATCTGGGGCTTCCTGTCAACAGCGTCGCCAATGAGCTCGATCCCGACCTCGGCATGGGAGGGTTCCGCCTGCATTTCAGTTCCGATCGCGTTACCGCCGATCGGGTTCCTCCGGAATCCGGGGATTACAACCTCTATCTCTCCACCTCCCGGGAAGTGTTCGCAGAAACAGAAATGGTGCAGGCGGACATCGATTGGTTGGGGTTGTGGCGCCAACTGGAAGATCCGCTCTTCTGGCTGTTGCTCGCCCTCCTTGCCCTCCTCCTGCTGCTCCTGTTATGGCGCCTGGCCCGGGAAGATCGACTGGGACGACTGGGACTCATCGCTCGCTGCCTGATCGTTTCCGTCATTGCCCATGTTCTCGTGCTTGTCCTCCTCACCTTCTGGATGGTGGGGTCGTCCCTTTCCGACTGGATAAACGAAGGCAGGGGAACCCGCGTTGTCCTGCTTTCAGCATCCGTGGGAGAAGGGATCTCCAGGCAGGTCCGAGGCGATCTCACTCAGATATCAGTTCCAGTTCGTGATCCCTCAGATTCAGTGCCGGTGGAAGCAGGATCGGCTGAACCATTCTCAGTGGATGCCATAACTCTCAAAACACCACAGACCGCCATTAAAGATGAGGTTGTTCCTCTCCAATTGACCGCAATTCCAGTCCGAAACAACCAGTCCAATTTGCCGGAAGTCCACACCATACCCGAGACTGCAGTTGCCGATAAGGCAACCATGAATCTTCCCCCGCGTTTGATTCCTGACCGGGTAGAAGAATCCAAATCTCTTCTTCCCCCTCCTGCCTTTTTAGACTCTTTAAAAACTCGGATCGAAACCCTGGCAACTCGGGAATTCCTCAACCCTGAATCACGCCTTATCCCAGTTCCTCAGGTATTTGCAGAATCTGGGCAATTTCATTCACAAGCGCCCCTTCCCCTTGCTGATGCTGCTCCAGACTTTGATCACAGACCAGTCACGCCTGTCCAGGTGCCTTTTGATCACGATTTATCCCTCCCGGCAGCCGAAGATATCACGGTTGCCCGGCAGGATGAAACCCCTTTTCAGGTGGAAGGAACCATGGGAAACGCTCTGCCTATCGATACCCGATCCCTGACCATTTCCGAGTTTGAATCACCGGACACCGTCGATCTCCCACTTCCTACGCAGCAAAGAAAAAATGAAATACCCTTGACTACGGTTCCCCCTGAGCAGGTTTCCTCCGATTCTCCCCTTCCGAATCATGCATTGCCCGATGACTTGACTGTCCCCATGCCTTCGACTGAAGTCGCCATTGACCTTCCCGGCATGCCAGCAAAGGAGACCCCAAATTCTTCAGAATCCATGCTTGCCTGGTCGCAGTCAATCCTGCCGGAAAACAAGCCGCCATCTACGGTGTTGCATTCATCGACTCTGGAAACTCCAGAATCTCCAGACTTTTCCACCGCATTGCCAATTGAAATCAATGAGAATCAGCTGGCTCGCCCGAGGCACGAAGAAATCGCTCCCGCCCTTTCCAGTACTGGATTCCTTCCGGATGATTCGATCCACATGGTTGAAAGCCCCTCGGTCTCCGTGGTCCCCGAGATCTCCATAGCTGGTTTGGAAGAGCGAGTATCACTTCAGGATCCTGCAAAGGAAATGTCGATCGTGCCACCGTTGCTCACCCCGCCACCCGTCTCCCGGAAGATGGATGAACTGGCTTTGGAATCGACAGGGTTGACCACGGTGTTTCTTGTTCCTCGGGGCGAGGCTAAACCTGAATCATCAGTACTGGAGTTTCTCTATCCCCAACCACCAATTCGACTTTCCGAGGATTCAGATACTCTGGCTAAGTCTGATTCTCTTTCTCTTATTGTTCCATACGATCAAGGTCAGATGCCACTGCCCCTTCTGGAAGAACTTTCCACGACCCGCCGGGTGGAAGCCCAATCTCTTCGACCGGATACAAGGGGCATGGCAGAGGACAATGCTCTTCCGCAAGATTCCCCCGATGAATATTTACTGGATCTCCCCCCACCGGAATATATTCACCTCGATCCCCTGCGGGTGACACAACCCGATTCATCATTCCCGAGGTCTGATTTCATGCATCCCGCGCCATCCTTCCCGCCTCCGGATTCAACTATTCCCGACCTCGCTCCCGGTATCCCCGCCATCCCACTTTCCAATCTCCTGTTATCAGATTCTCTCGATTTCACGCTCCCTACACAAATCCTCCCCCCACCGAATCCCTACGAGCAGCGCGCACCAGATCAGCGTCGCGAACTTGTCAAAGAAATGGGGGGGAGCGAAGAGACGGAAAAAGCGGTGGCCGATGCCCTCGATTGGCTGGCCCGCCATCAGCACGAAAGTGGTCGTTGGGATGGTATGCACTATGACGATGACTGCGGTCGTTGTGAAGGTCGATCCCGCATCGATGTCCATATCGCCCTCACCGGCCTGTCTCTCCTTGCCTTTCTCGCCGCCGACCACACACACGACAAAGATGGTCCTTATCGAAAAAATGTACAGATTGCAGTCGATTGGCTCCTTGCACACCAATCAGAAGACGGTTCGCTTCTCGGCGATGAAACCATGTACAGCCATGGCATTGCTTCCATAGCCCTCGCCGAGGCCTACGGTATGACCGGCGATCAGCGGCTCAAAGATCCTGTGCAGCGGGCGGTTAACTTTATCTACTCCGCCCGCAACACACGCATCGGAGGTTGGCGATACGGTCCCGGCGAAGTCGGTGACACCTCGGTGATGGGCTGGCAAATCATGGCTCTGGAAAGTGCCCGCCGGGCTGGACTGGATGTACCAGAGGAAGCGTTCGCCGTGGCTCGTGACTGGATGAAACTGGTCGAACATCCCCGCAAGAAGGGGCTGTATGCGTATCAACCGCGCCGTCCGGTTTCACCTGCAATGACTGCCGAGTGTATGTTCGTCAACCAGCTCATCAACTCAAGCACCACCTCGCAACCTATGCAATTCGCTGCCGATTATTTGCTTGAAAACCTGCCCGACTGGGAATCCGGTCCCAACACATACTATTGGTACTACGCCACCATGGCCCTTTTTCAGCATCACACCGATGCGTGGACGCAATGGAATGAAACCATCAAGGAAGTCCTGTTGAGTAATCAGCAACAAAACGGCCGGGCTTCGGGCAGTTGGAATCCTGAAGGTCAATGGGCGAAGGTGGGAGGGCGGGTGTATCAAACTGCTATCTGCACCCTGACCTTGGAAGTTTATTACCGCTATTTGCCTCATTTCATGAAGGAGAAAGGGGCAAGTTAGGAGATAGAATGGTGGCAAGAGAAGGGATGTGAAGACTCGCAATAAAAGATTCCTCACCAAATCAATTCCACCTCTTCCTTCTATGGACTTTTTAGCATGGTGAGGATATTGGCTGGGGACTCGCCCTGGCCGGTGCGGCAACTCAATCGGGCCGCTTCGCATAAAGCAAGAATGAAAGCCATATCATGAGGTGTATCATCCTCATCCAAACCCTTCACCATCCGCAAAATCTCCATCCCAATGAATTTTCCACCTTCTGCATAAGCCGACTGAGGATGCTCCATTGAATCCAGCAAATCTCCAGAGATGTCCCGAATCTCGCATGAATTATCTGTCATCCTCATCCACCCGCCCCCGGAATAAGA
>CAZLXE010000006.1:0-15322 GCA_964563005.1 uncultured Isosphaeraceae bacterium | reverse complement strand
GAACCAAACTCTCCGGCATTGAGAATCCGCACTTCCCGTGTCCAACCTTGCGGGCCTACGCCTAGATTGCTTGCCGCGATGATCGCGCTGCTGCCTCCCATCATTCGCAGATGCAGCGTCATGCTCCCCTCGAGATCGGCAGGCAACTCAGGCGGTGATGATGAACCAATGAGTGAAGCATCCACTGAACTGACCGCATCGCTCAAGCCGAATGCGGCCAGCAAATCCATCGCGTCATAAAGGCAGGCGAAAAGAGATCCCGTTTCCGGGGGGCGATGCACGGTAATCGACACCATCTTCGGTCCCCGCATCTGCTCAAACAAATCCAATCCATGCCGTACCCCCGGACTCTGGCGCATGAGGGGGACGAAGTGGGCGGTGCGGGCTTCCTGCGGATTTTGGATGACCTCCGAGACCAGACCGGGGATTGGTTCGTTGGAGATCGTGGGGAGATTTCGCTCCCGGATCACCTTCCGTTCCTCGCGTTCGATGATCTCCCGCCCAGCCAGCCAGAGGAGATCGAAGTCCTCCCGATGAATCGCCTGCCGCAGATCATTCACCCGCCCCCCGGAACAGGAGAGGGCATCTGCCAGTTCGGTCGCGGTGTCCGGGTTCCTCGACCCAATCCCCACGAGATGGGTTCCCGAGGCAGCCACCCCGGCGCGGATCATCGCTGCCTGACCCGCATCCGCCCAGACCAGGATTCGCGCTGGCTCGGTCATGAGGACAGTGTAGAGGAGAAATAGAATCCTCGATGCCTTCTTCCGTCTATACTCTGAGGATTGGACAGATGGTCGCTGGATGAGGATGGTCCTGGTCCAGAGGAAAGTCCGAACATGAAAGGACACGGTGATGGCTAACAGCCACCGGCCCCGGTTGTCGGGTCAGGGATAGTGCCACAGAAAACAAACCGCACCCCCGGAAGTTGGCCCCAGAACAAGGGCAGGTGCTCCTTCAATCGTGGAGCACGCTGAGGTCAACTTCCGGGGGTGTAAGGGTGAAAAGGTGCGGTAAGAGCGCACCGCCGCCTCGGTGACGAGTCGGGCAGGGCAAACCCCACCGCATGCAAACGCAAGCAGCTCATCTGTTGTCCGCAGGTTAAGAGCGGGTTGCGCGCCAGAGATCGTCGGCAACGGCGATCCCAGATGAATGACCAACCCCCGGAAGCTTCTTCCGCGGGACAGGATTCGGCTTATGTCCAATCGACAACCACCGGCAGCCCCCGTAAGTTTTCTTTCGGGGGCTGTCTTTGTTTTGGGGGTTGTCTTTTTCTCGGGGGTTGTGATTCACTTGGGTTGCCGGTACTTTCGGATTTATGGCCCTTGCGTATGACATGCTGGTGATTGATCTCGATGGCACCCTGATGCGGAAGGATGGATCGATCTCGCCTCGGAATCGGGCGGCGGTGCAGTTGGCTCGGGAGGCCGGGCTGGAGGTGGTAATTGCAACCGGCCGCACGATGTCGGAGTGTCGCCATGCCCTCCGGGCGATTGAGCATGCGGGGCTGGTGATTGCGGCGGGGGGATCATTGTTGTGTGATGGACGGACGGAGGAAACGCTTCATCGGTTTACGATGCTGCCGGAAGTGGTGGAGGAAGCGATGGACATGCTGGTGGGAAGTGGGATCAGGGGATTGATTCTCAAGGATGCTCATGTCGCGGGGTATGATTATCTGCTGGTGGGGGATGCGGAGTTGGATGCGGCATCGCGTTGGTGGTTTGAAACTTTGCCGGTGCGGCTTCGGTTTGCCAATGGGATTCTGGGGGAAACAGGGATTGGAGAAGATCGACATTTCGGGGAAACGGTGCGGGCGGGGGCAGTGGGGGATCGGGCCACGCTGGAACCACTGGCGGCGGAGATGAACGCCCGGTTTAAAGGTCCCCCGGCTCGGGCAATGATTCAGCACTGGTCGGCAGTGACCGAAACGGAGGCGACAGGATCGGCCACGCATCTGCTGGAAATCTTTGCCCCAGGTGTGGACAAGTGGCGCATGATCGAGAATGTGTACAATGAAAGAGGAGTGAAGAAGGGACGAGTTGCTGCAATTGGGGATGGGTTGAATGACATCATGATGATTGAGAATGCGGCGTTGGGAGTGGCCATGGCGAATGCAAATTCTGGTGTTCTGAAGGTGGCGGATAGGCAGTGCGGCCATCATGAGCAGGACGGGGTAACGGAGGCAATCGAGCGGATTGTGGCAGGCGAGTGGTGATCGGAAGCCCATCCCCCACCCCCGGAAGTCCAACCCCCGTAAGCCAAATCCCCGGATGTTCAATTTCCGACAGCCCAATCCTCGGAAGCCAATTCCTTCTCGGAGTATCATCTTCTGGTGCGTGCATCACTCCGGCCTGATAAATTTGCCGATCTAAAAGGGTATGAAGGCCCGGCGTTGCTGTCTGCGCCGATGGCGATTCTCAAGGGGGTTCTGGAGGCAGATGCCGGGATCACTTTGCTGGCCGGTGTGTCCACAGGGGGATGGGGAAATACCCAGGGGATCGGTGATCCTCTGGCCCGAGTATTTGAGATTGCCCACACCCCAGAGGTGAGGGAAATCATGCGCAGAAATGGTGTGGAGGTGATTTCTGGTGAAGAGGCCTCGCGAGGGATCATGCTTGCGGCACAGGTGATGCGGGGAAAAAGCCCGGGTTTGTGGGGAGGAATGACTCCCGATGCATCTGTGAAGAGCGATAGAACGACAGAGGGTCGGGAACACTCTGATTGCGGATCGGCCATCGTTTTGATCCCCAATTCTTATCTGGGGGGGGCCATAATTGCCCTGAATCGAGTGTGTGCTGATCGAAAATCATCGACTGATGAGGAATGTGGATCCATGTGCATCATCATGGAAGATGATCCCGGTGCGAATCCATGTATGGATGCGCGATCGGTGGCGATTCGCCTGAGGTTGCCAACTTTGGAAGCGGGAGAGGTGAATGGGCTACGCCGGGGAATTGATCATGCCTTACGACTTTCTTCGATCTCCCGGAAGCCAGCTGCCCTCATTGTTCATCGCAGCATTCTCCTTCAATCTGATATGGTGACGCTTCGACCGAATCGGGCATTGGAACCCGGACAGGTCATTGTGCAGATGCGCTCGCGGTCGAGAGGAGGCCGTCGTGTTCAACCTCTTGAGACAATCCCTTTGCAAAAGGGAATTCTGGACGAGGTCCTCCGGATGGCCCGCCGTATCGAGCTCAATCAACAAGATGCTTTGCCCAGTCCTGGCGAGCGTACGCCCTTGGGTTTCATTGTTCTAGGGCCGGCGATCGAGCCCCTGTTTTCTATCCTGGGCAAGCAGCAGCTCCGCGGCCGGATTCCCGTGTTGACACTTGGTCTCCTTCATCCACTGGACGAAACCGCCATGGCGCGAATGCTCATGCGATGTGACCATGTGGTCGTGCTCGAACCCCGACCGGGCACGATGGAGAATATTGTTTTGTCATTGGCGGAGCAATTACGAAAAGAAGGGAAAAAACCTGGTGCTATCTGGGGAGGTATGTTTCCTTCCCCAACGATAGGGGAAGCCACAGACACACCATTATCTCACACTCCGGATGATTCCTCACCATCGACTTCACAAAGGGGGCGTGATACTTCGGGCAATCGAATGCATCAATTCGGTATACAGTCCGATCAAGATCTCCATCCTTCAATTCTGAATTATAAAATTACCCATCTTCTCCGGTGGCTTCATCCCTCGATCGAAATTCACCCGGCCATGGATCAGCCTTCAATGACCCCTGCGGAGTCATCTTCTATCACCTCTTCACGATCATTTGGTGATGGATTCGGCCCGAAGGCGGCGAGGGCCGAGTTGCAGAGAATTCTGGAACAGGTCGATGATTGGTTGAAGAACCGCCCTGTGAATGAGGAGACCGTCCAACATGTCCCTCGTTTGATTCTCGAAGGTTTTACGACACCCCATAGTGCCCATACGCCGGTGCAGGTTGAGTTTTATGAGGAGGACGAAATCACAACGCTGGGATTGCCTGCAATACGCCAAGCCGCTCTCAGTAAGCGATCGTGGATATTTCTGATTCGGGAGGGAAAGCGATGGCTTCTGACGGACTTGGAGCGACTTATCAAAGGGGTCATTCCCGGCGAGCGTGTGGAGCGGGTGGAATTCATGACCGCAAATTTCGCTCATCATCTCAATCTCCGTGATGTTCTACGGCAAGCGGCGCTACGCCAAGGCGTCACCATCGTCCTTGTTGGTGATGGACCACCTGCCCGCTATGACTCTCAGGGCATTGAAGAAGATATGGTGGAAACGGATGAACTCGGTTTTCGGTCGAAGAAACAGATCATTTTGCCAGCCGATACACCATGTGACATCCAAATTTCCGGTGCACCGTTTCAAGTGGTCGGCGGGGAAGAGGTTATGCAACCTGGAATAAAAATGGACCGCCTGTCCCCTCGCGCGCATCATCCTTTAATGATCCGCCTGCGTCTCCAATGGGAGCAGATCATAGCGACAAGATCGCGTCCTCCGATTTCCACCTTGATTCGACTCGGTCAATCACAGAATAAGAGGAAATCATGGGAGATGCGATTCCCTGATCCTGAAACCCGCCACGGTAAGCAGGGGCATTGGCGGGTCCATCTTGCCGGGTGCAGAGGCGGTGGTTCGGGTATTGCCGCGTCAATATTGAGCCGGGCCGGACTTCGGATGGGTTATGCCGTCCGCATTTGCCATAGCCCAACCCCAGTGCGGCACGGATTGAAGGCCTGGACTCAAATTCTGTTTACTCGGGCAGATTCCGACCAGAAAGCACCGACCCTGACCAGCCGCATTCCGTATGGTGAGGCGGACCTGTTGCTTGGTGTTGAACCGGAGGAGTTGATGCGTTCAATGGGAATGGATACTCAGCACCGGGTTTTTGGCGAAGATCATACTTGCCTGGTGGCTAATTTTGGCATGTTGTCGGATCGCTCAGCGGGGGAAGTAAATCCGGTGTGTGAAGAGATGCAATCACTCGAATCAGGCCCGAATATTTTAATTGATGATTTTGCGGCAGTTTGCCACACCTGGTTTCATTCCTGCCGGGTACTTGATGTGATGATTCTCGGGGTTGCCTATCAGTTCGGTGCAGTGCCGGTTTCCCGGGATGCGTTGGAGTCGGCGGTGCATGAGCAGGAGTTGCTGGGGACCGGGCAAGTTCGAGCGGCGTTTCAACTCGGTCGCGCTCTTGTGGCAGATCCGGGACGAATTCGTTTTACAGGTGAGGACAAGGAGGATTCTCCGGAGCGCACACTCCGCCGTCTTGCTCTTATTCTTCGCCGCACGCGATGGGTTGGCGATCAGACAGCGGGTGAATTTCAACGATTGGGGAGGCAGATGCTGGACGACATGCCCGGCCTGGCGGAAACGGATCCGGGTCGCGCGGCCCGACGGGCTTGCATCCTCGCTCTTTCCCGATGCGTGCGTTGGGGAGGTATTGGATATGCCGAGCAGTATGCCGACCTGGTAGAGCGGGTATATCGGATTGATCGAGGCGACCGGGGGCGTGCCCTCACCCGCACCGTCATCCTTCCCCTGGCAGAATCAATGTTGATTCGCGATGCACCATATCTAGCCGCCATGACCATCAGTCCCGAATATCGTCGTCGACTCCGAGCGCTTCTCAATGTCAAAAAAGGAAGAGGCGATCGGGTTGAGCGATCATTCCTGACACGCCTAGAAATCGTGTTTCGGCGAATTCGATTCCGCGCGGATGTAAGAACTGGCGCTGGATCGATTCGGGCAATGGCGAGATGGGGGCGTTTGCTGCCCCAGAGTTGGCGTGGTTCACCTCGGGAGCGGTTGCTTCGGAAGCGCATGCTGGAGTTTATTGAAGGGGTGATTCAATCGCCGGAATCTGAGTATGACCAAATTGCATCGGTACTGTCCCGATTGCACGAACTTGCCACGGAGGGACGGCTCCGTAACCTGCCACTCTCCGAGTTTGATGCACTGGTGGGAATAAAAAATCCCGATTATCCGGATTTCCCCATTGAAGAATGACGATGATCGTGGCGAAGTTGGCCACACGCGGCAGCGATATCCCGCCCCCGGCTGGCCCGGATGTGAGCATTTACGCCAAGTTCCCGCAGGATGTTTTGAAATTCTCTGACCGCATCGGATGTCGGGCGCTCGTACGGCAATCCCTCCACCTCGTTGTATCGAATCAGATTGACATTTGCCCGTATGCGAGTGGCGAGTCGAGCCAATTCCCGGGCTTGATTCGGATGATCATTCACCCCGCCGAGGAGGAGGTATTCCAGAGTGATTTCCCTCCCCGTGGAGGAAAAATAGGCATGGCAGGCGTCCAGCAATTCGGCGATGGTGGTGTATTCCGACCAGGGAATCAACTCACGGCGAAGATCATCATTCGGCGCGTGCAAACTGAGCGCGAGGGTGATGGGGAGTTCAAAATCAATAAGTTTGAGAATGGCGGCGGGAAGCCCAACCGTAGAGATCGTTATTTTTCGTGCCGAGATACCGAACCCCCACGGAGCATTCAGGGTACGAATGGCGTCGGTGACGGCTTGATAATTCGCCAATGGCTCACCCATGCCCATGAAAACAATATTTGTAAGGCGCGCCCCACTCGATTCTCCCCACAGACGATGGGCTTGTTCCACAATCTGTCCCCGGGAAAGATTCCCCTCCAAGCCGCCGATGCCCGAAGCACAGAATCGGCAACCTACCGGACACCCTGCCTGACTCGACAAGCACGCCGTGCGGCGAGAATCCGTGGGAATCATCACACATTCTGTTTCCCATCCGGATGAAGGTGATAAAACAGTCAGGTTATGGTTGGATTGACCTTGATGCTGAGGTTGTTTCGCCCAATCCAGCAATAATTTCTGAGTGCCATCCGTCGCCTGCTGATGTTTCAATTTCACCCCTCGATAGATTGGAAGAGCATCCGCCAAGTGTTTTCGGTGTTGCTTGGATAAGTTAGTCATGTCGTCGAATTGGCAGATCCCCTTGCTGTACACCCAATCGAGAATCTGCCGGACAGCATACCCGGGCAGGTTTAATTGCCCGCACAGGGTCGTGAGCGACTCCGGAGTCTGATCGAAAAAGCCGGAACCGGTGGAGTCGCTCAATCGGTTGCTCCTACGGTAAGAGACACCGGGTGTGATGGTACATTGTGTTCTTCCAGCCACAATTCAATGGCGGCAGTGTTGTCCATCACGATGCGGCGATTGTCCGGATTGACCCCTCGGGATCGCATGAATTTTTTCAGGGTTCCCGGTAAACCGAACTCCACCGTTTCTTCAATCAGATTGCAGATTTCTATTTCTCCCGCAAACTCATGCACCAACCGAAGAAGAAGGTTATTGATGAGGTCTTCCGGGGCACTGGCGCCCGCCGTGATTAATACTGTATTTGTCCTGTCAAACCAATTTGGTTGTAATTCCGAACAGTCGTCAATGAGATATGCAGGTACTCCCTCCGCCTCGGCCAGTTCCCGTAGTCGCTGTGAATTGGAACTATTCTGGCTACCGATGACGAGCACCAGATCACACAGTGGCGCCAGCGCACGCACGGCTTGCTGTCGGTTGGTGGTGGCGTAGCAAATATCATCGCTGGGAGGTGATTTAATTTTGGGAAACGCCTTCCGCAATGCCTGAATCACGATATCTGCATCATGCATACTGAGAGTTGTCTGCGTAAGGTAAATCAGTTTGTCTGGATCGATGATTTCCAGATGGGGAATGCAGGCGGGTGATTCCACCACTTGAATGGCATCCGGGGCTTCTCCCCGGGTACCGATGATTTCCTGGTGGTCTTTGTGTCCGATGAGTAATATCTGGTAGCCCTTGCGAGCATAGCGGACGGCCTCGGCATGGACCTTGGTGACGAGGGGACAGGTGGCGTCGATGACGGTGAGATTTCTCCTCTCGGCCTCTTGTTGAAGGGCTGGACTGACCCCATGAGCACTGAAGACAATAATGCTTTTTGGAGGCACCTCCTTCAGGTCCTCAACAAAAATAACCCCACGGGCACGAAATCGATCCACCACATGCCGGTTGTGGACAATCTCATGGTACACATAGATGGGTTCCTCGGCGGTCATGTCCAGAATCTGATCGATCACATCGATCGCCATATAGACTCCGGCGCAGAATCCTCGAGGATTGGCGAGCAGAATACGCATAGTGGGGTGAATCTCCAGGCAAAAAGGTGCATTATCATAGCCACCAGATCAAGGGAGTATAGATGGGAAATGGGGAGGATGATCGAAGAAACAATGCCAATCTATGTCTATTGATGGGATAAGACATTATCATGTGCATGAGTCCATTATGGTTGTGCGCCCCCTTCAACAACTCGATCGCTACGGCCCGGAGCATTGTGAGCAGATGGTCGTCGATGATGCCCGCATCTGGTGTCGTTCGCTGGCGGGCGGGTTCCGAGAAAATTTCACTGTGATCAGCATGCTGGTTCCATCACATCTTCGGGATGATTTCGCGGCGGTGTACGCCTTCTGTCGTTGGGCGGATGATCTGTCCGACGAGGCGGGATCACCCGAGAAAGCCCAGTCGCTTCTGAAGTGGTGGCGCGGAGAATTGGAGCAGTGCTACGCAGGCAATCCCCACCATCCCGTATTCTCCGCCCTTCGTCCCACAATCGAACGCTTTGCTCTCCCTCGGAAATGGTTTGATCAATTGATTGACGCCTTTGAACAGGATCAGGTCGTGTCCCGGTATGACTCCTGGGAGCAGCTTCAGCATTATTGTGCCGGAAGCGCGAACCCAGTGGGGCGACTCGTGCTGGCTCTCACGGAAAGCCCGCAAACGGAGGAAGCATTGGCCGCATCCGATGCCCTCTGTACGGCCTTGCAATTGACGAATCACTGGCAGGATGCAAAGCGAGATCTTCTTGAACGCGATCGGATTTATATTCCCCGGGATATGAACGACATTGAGAATTTTGAGTCCCGCTTTCGAACCAGCGCAGAGCAGGGGTTCGGCGTCGATCAGGCCTTCCTAAGAGAAGCAAGAGTTGTTATTCGTTCCTGCATCGAGCGCACCTGGCCGTTGTTTGAGAAGGGCGGAACATTGCTCAACCTGCTGAGCCCGGAAGTGCGACCCATCGTCTGGCTTTTTGCTGCGGGCGGGGTGCATGTGCTCCGCCAGGTCGAATTGTGGAATTATGAAACCATGCTTCATCGCCCGACGCTGTCTCCGACCTCTCGGATTATGCTTGTCATTCGGGCCTGGATGGGAAGCAAAGTGATTCCCAGAGCATTAAGGTGGTCGCCATAATGGTCAGGGATTCATCAACGGTCGAGGCGGCGTACGAATGGTGCGAAACGCTCACCCGGCGAAAAGCCCGGAACTTTTATTACGGCCTTAAACTGTCTCCTCCCACACAAAGACGCGCTCTGTATGCGCTCTATGCCTGGATGCGCCGGGCGGATGATCTGGTTGATGACAATCATGGGAGTGTTGACTCGTGCCTGGAGAGAATATCCCGGTTTCGCTCGGCTACTGATGTCGTACTGGGGGGGGATTACCCCGATGAATCGCCTCTGTGGGTTGCGTTGTGGGATACATCACAACGCTTTGCCCTTACGCCAGCTCATTTTCATTCGATGCTGGACGGGCAGATAGATGATGTGGAAAATCGACCCTACCGCACATTCACCGATTTGCGGGAGTACTGTTATCGAGTGGCCTCGACAGTGGGGCTTCTTTGCCTGGAGATCTGGGGGAGCCATGATGATCGAGCTGGGCAATTCGCAATCGACCGGGGCATTGCTTTTCAACTGACGAATATTCTGCGTGATTTCCGTGAGGATTTTGATGCCGGACGGGTGTATCTGCCGGATGAGGATTTTCTTCGTCATGAGATAACCCCGGAAGAACTGCGGGGCTGGGCGCGACCTGATCGGGGACGGGCGTTTCTGCTGGATCAGATCAATCGGGCGGAATCGTATTACCGGCGTTCAGCGGCGCTGGATGAAGTGGTGGGTGAAGGGGGGCGATCGTCTCTGTGGGCGATGACCAGTATTTATCATCAGATTCTGGTGAAAATGCGGCGGCATCCGGAGCGGATTGTGCTGGGCGATCGCATGCGTTTGAACGCGTTGCATAAAGGGGCCATTGCGGTTCGGGCGCGGTGGGGTCATCACGCAAAACAGGCGGCAGCCCGGTGAGTGAGCGGGTGGCGGTCATTGGGGCAGGCCTGGCCGGACTTGCTGCGGCGATTCGGTTGGTTGATGCGGGGATGGAGACGGTGGTTCTTGAATCGCGGAAAAAAATTGGAGGCCGGGCGGGTTCCTTTATTGATCCCCGTACCGGGACGACCTACGATAATTGCCAGCATGTGGTGATGGGGTGCTGCACGAATCTTCTGGATTTTTATGATCGCATCGGGGTGCTGGACCGGATTGAATGGTTCCAAACGCTGCATTGGACGGCGGGGGGAGGACGCATTGACACTTTACGGCCGGGCATGCTTCCTGCACCCCTTCATTTGGCGCGATCGTTCAGTCGGTTGAGTCTGTATTCATTGCGGGAGAAGCGGCATATCGCCCGGGGGATGTGGCGGATTCTTCGCATGGGATCGGCGGGGCGCGTGGAGTGGGCAAACCGGACATTCGGAGAGTTTCTGCGGCATTGTGGTCAGCCGGAGGAGGTTGTGCGTCGCTTCTGGAACACGATTATCGTGAGCGCGTGTAATCTTGAGGTGGAGCGGGTGGGGGCGGCGTATGCGCTGCAGGTGTTTCAAGAGGGGTTTCTGGGGCACCGGTGGGCGGGGGCGATGGGGCTGCCGCGGGTTCCGCTGGGTGATCTGTATGCGCCTGCGATTGAATACATCGAGCAACGCGGAGGGTCGGTGGTGACGGGGGCTTCGGTGCAGGCAATCAAGTTTGATGGGAAACGGGTACGCGGGGTGGTGACCCGGGATGATTTTATTCCGGCGGAGACGGTGATGGCCACGGTGTCTCCGGATCGGTTGATGCGCCTGGTTTCTGATTCATTCCAGAAGGCGGACACCCGGCTTCAGCAGTTGGATCAATTTCAATTCAGCCCGATCCTGGGGGTGCATCTCAAATTCGATCGGGCGATTATGAGTACACCACATCTGGTGCTTGTAGATTTCGACACACACTGGCTGTTCAACAAGGGATTAGATTCTGATGGTCGCCAATATGTTCATGCCGTGATCAGTGCGGCTGACTCATGGATGGCGCTTGATGAGTCGGAGATTGTGCGTCGGGTGGTGGCGGATATTCACCGGGCGATTCCGGGGTCGGTGGGGTTGGAGCCGGTAAAGGCGAGGGCAATCAAGGAAAAGCGGGCCACCTTTGCGCCGACGCCGGAGAGTCATGAGGTCAGGCCCTCCGGTCTGCCGGGAACGATTGGTCTGGGGGGAGGCGGGGTGCCGAATCTGTATCTGGCGGGGGACTGGGTGGATACGGGCTGGCCAGCCACGATGGAGGGGGCAGTGCGGAGCGGATACACGGCGGCGGAGGCGATCTGTGGTTCCGGGGGATTGATCCCGGATTTGCCTGCCGGGTTTCTGGCCCGCTTGTTGGGTCTTCGCTGATTTCAGGCGGCCCGTGATCTTCCCGCCAATTCTTCGGTTCGTCCTTCCTTCGCCGCGATATTCTGGAGGGCGTTGTAGGCGGCGTATTTATACATTTCGGAGAGCGAGGGGTAATTGAAGCAAGTGACGATGAAGTCTTCGATGACGGCGTTTTTCTGGATTGCGAGTTCGGCAAGGTGGATTAACTCGGTAGCGTCTTCGCCGATGATGGTGGCCCCGATGATTTTTCGGCTGCCGAGATCGAAGAGACACTTGACCAGCCCCTCATCATCGCCCAGCATGCGACCCCGGGCGTTGCTGTGATACGAGGTTTTTCCGATGATGGGATCAAACCCCTCCTCGACGGCTTTTTCGATGGTGGTGATGCCGACCATGGAGACGGCGGGAATGGTGTACAACCCGATGGGCATGGTACTGGTGAGGGCTTTTTTGAAGTCGAGGCCGAACATGTGGCAGCTGGCGATGCGTCCCTGCTCCATGGAGGTGGCGGCGAGGGCGGGGAAGCCGATGACATCACCGGCGGCATAGATGGAAGGGACGCTGGTGCATCCCGAAGTGTCCACTTTTACAAGTCCACGATTGGCCAGTTCAACGCCGACTTCCTCCAGTCCCAGCCCGGCGGTGTTGCTCTGACGACCGGCTGCCCAGAGGAGGACATCGACCTGGAGCGTTTTGCCACTGGCCAGAACCACGGAGACAGAGTTGTCTGCGTTCTCTTTGACGGTGGACACGCTGTCATTCAGGCAGAGTTCGACACCCTGATTCTTCATGGCCCGGACGAGATGGTCTCGGCATTCCTCTTCCACAAAGGGGAGGATGGAAGGATTCGGATTGATGAGGGTGATGGCGACCCCGATTTCCGCAAAGATGCAGGCGTATTCACATCCTATGACCCCTCCACCCACGACCACCATGGTTTTTGGCAACTGATTGAGGGTGAGCACGCTGTCCGCATCGACAATGGTGGTGTCGTTGAAGGGGATGTGATCCGGGCGCACCGGGGATGAGCCGGTGGCGATGAGAATAAACTCGGATTTGATTTGCGTGACTTCACCCACCCGGTTGGTGATTTCTACGGTATGAGGATCGACCATGCGCCCGGTTCCACTCAGCACATCAATGCCGTGGCGATCGATGGACTGCTCGATCCGGTCGTGCTCCTGCTGTTCGATGAGATGCCGTCGGGCCATGAATCGGGGGACAGAAAGGGAATGATCCAGATCGAGGGATAAACCGGGAATGGGACACCTCTTAAGGGCGGAACAGACGAGGGCGGTTTCCCGGAGCGATTTAGAGGGGAGGGTTCCGGTGTTGACCATGGCCCCTCCGGGTTGGGCCTGACGCTCAATGATGGCCACTTTTTTATGAAAATACGCGGCCTGAGTGGCGGCCTTTTCGCCCGCCGGGCCACAGCCGATGCAAATGAGGTCATAGGTATCCATGCCTTGGTTATCGACCCCATCAGGGATCGAATGAAGGAGAATCCTGACCCTGCATGGGTTTCCTCATACCGTTGATCAATGGCCAGTCTTCATGTCCAGAGATTTCACGAGAAACGCCCACTGGTCGCCGACCTCTTCGATGATCTTTGCGGTGGGCTTGCCCGCACCGTGGCCGGCCCGGGTTTCGATGCGGATGAGGGTGGGGGCATCGGCGGCCTGGGCATATTGCAGTTGGGCGGCAAACTTGAAACTGTGGCCGGGGACGACGCGGTCGTCGGTGTCGGCGGTGGTGATGAGGGTGGGGGGGTAGCGGGTGCCGGGCTTGAGGTTGTGATAGGGGGAATAGGCGCGGAGGGCTTTGAATTCTTCGGGGTCGTCGGAGGAGCCGTAGTCGTCGACCCAGGCCCAGCCGATGGTGAACTTGTGGAAGCGGAGCATGTCCATGACGCCCACGGCGGGGAGGCAGGCCCCATAGAGTTCGGGGCGTTGGGTCATGCAGGCGCCGATGAGCAGGCCGCCATTGCTGCCGCCCTGGATGGCGAGTTTCTCGGTGCGGGTGTAGTTATTCGCGATGAGCCATTCGGCGGCGGCGATGAAGTCATCAAAAACATTCTGTTTGTGTAGTTTGGTCCCGGCTTTGTGCCATGCTTCGCCGTATTCGCCGCCTCCGCGCAGGTTGGGCATGGCGAAGACACCGCCCATTTCCATCCAGGCAAGGCGACTGACGCTGAACCGGGGGGTGAGGGGAATGTTGAACCCGCCGTAGCCGTAGAGGAGAGTGGGGTTGTTACCGTTGAGTTTCAGCCCTTTTTTGTGGCAGATGAACATGGGGACGCGGGTGCCGTCCTTGCTGGAGTAGAACACCTGGGTGGTCTGGTAGTCATCGGGATTGAAATCCACATCGGCCCGGGCGAGGAGGGTGCTTTCGCCGGTGATGAGGTCGTAGCGATAGGTGCTGGGGGGCGTGGCAAAGCTGGAGAACGAGTAAAAAGTTTCCGTATCGGTGCGTTTGCCACCGAAACCGCCCCCGGACCCAATGCCCGGGAAATCGATTTTGCGAACGAACTTTCCGGTCAGATCATGCAGTCGCACTGCGGTCTTGGCATCCTGCAGGTAATTGGCAATAAAAAGGTTGCCCACGATGGAGACGCCGCGAAGGGTATCCCGCGATTCGGGGATGAGTTCTTTCCAGTTCGCCTGCTCCGGTTTTCGGGTGTCGATGGCGATGACCCGGCCCCTGGGTGCATTGAGATCGGTCTTGAAGAAGAAGAGGGGACCGTCATTGCCGATGAAGGAATAGTCCGCCTCGAACTCGCCGACGAGGTGAACGGGCATGCCGTAGGGTTCGGTGAGGTCGCGGTAGAGCACCCGGTATTTGTCATCCGTGCCTTTGGACACCGTCACAATGAGATAACGGCCATCTTCGGAGACGGTCGCACCGAATCCCCACTTGGCGTGATCCGGCCGGTGATAGACCAGAGTGTCGCTCGATTGATCGGTGCCGACCCGGTGATAGTACAGTTTGGCGAATTCGTTGATGTCGAGAAAGGCCCCTTCGGCCGGTTCATCGTACCGGGTGTAGAAGAAGCCCCGGCCATCCTGCGTCCAGGCGGCTCCGGACCACTTGATCCAGCGGAGGGTTTCGGGCAAATCTTTGCCGGTGTTCAGATCGCGGATTTTCCAGGTTTTCCAGTCGGACCCGGCTTCGGCCCGGCCGTAGGCCACGAAGCGGCCATCATCGCTGAACGAGGTGCCGGCGAGGGCCACGGTGCCATCCTTCGACCATGAGTTGGGATCGAAGAGCACGGTCGGCTCGGCGTTGAGGGTGTCCATCCGATACAAGACATACTGATTCTGCAAACCATCATTCTTGAAAAAGAAATATCGACCCCCGGCCTTGAAGGGGGCGCTGAGTTTTTCGTAGTCCCACAATTTGGTCAGCCGCTGATTGATCTGTTCCCGCTCGGGAATGGCGCGCAAGTAGGCGAAGGTGACCTTGTTTTCCGCCTTGACCCAGTCCGCGACCTCATCGTCGGTGCGAACATTGTTTTCCAGCCACCGATAGGGATCGGGCACCCGCTCGCCGTGGTATTCATCGAAATGATCCGACCGCCGGGCCTCCGGATATGTCGTCTGACCAAGACAGACCGAAGGCAGGCCGACGATGGCAATGAGGAAAAAAAGAATACGGGTTGAACTTCGCGGCATGATGGTATCCAGTTCTGAGGTCGATTCGAGAGGGCAAGCGGCTCAAACGCCGCCGCACCAGCATCATACCGGACGGGCCTCAGTAGGTGGCGACCACCCGCCCCCGGAAGGGCCCGGCTGA
>CAZLXE010000005.1:55447-56711 GCA_964563005.1 uncultured Isosphaeraceae bacterium | reverse complement strand
TGGGCCAGAGCCAGGGGGGGAGGAGGTCGTTGCGGGAAGCGTTGTACATGGTGATGCGATGGCGAGGATCGCGGACGCTGGCCCGGTTGTCTTTCCGAGCGGAGTTGAGTTCAACGGATTCTTCGGAGCCCAGACTGGCCCGGAGAAAATCGGCATTCGCGGTTGCGCCCATATCCTGCACAGACCATTCGTAGTTGGTGAAGTTCCAGGCGTAATCGTTGCCGTGGAACATGCGAAGGGCGAGGTCATTGTCGAGGGAGAAGGGGATGTAGGAGGAGGTGGGATCGGGCGTGAGGGGGCGGTTGGCGGAGCGGAGCCAGTAGTCGAGGCGTTGGAAGGCATCGGGATACTGGAGGGCGGCACCGTCCCCCATGCCATCGCCATTGGTATCCAAGAGTAAGCCAACCTCTGATTGGTGGCGGCGTTTGTTGCGCCAGCGATCTGGGTTGTAGGCAAATTGAATGTTTGATGAGTATGCATGTTCCGGATTGTCGTAAAAACCGACATTGAGATGATTGGGGACGGGGCTGAAGCCGAAATCCACCCCGGCACCCACGAGGGCGAGATCGGAGGGGGTGAGGCCCGTGGTGAGACCGGATGTGGCCGTGGGATTGAAACTGGTGGCGACATTAACATTGAGCATGGCGCTGTTGTCGATGATGCGGACGGCGACGATGGTCATCTGGCCGTTGACGACGGGGATGGGGGCGAGGTGCCAGAAGGCATCGGTGAAGCCATCGCCATCGGTGTCGGCGAGGATGCGTCCGATGGTGTGGCGCATGGAGCCGGGGACGAATTCGTCGAGGGGTCGTTCGCCGAGTTCGAGAGGAAAGCCGTTGGCGTTGGCATCTTTGAGGCGGTAGTAGTTACCTGGGGGGGCCAAATTATCGAGGGGTGAGGTTCCGATTTTGTCGAAGGCCTGGAAATAGTTTGCATACCCGGGGAACCCGGCAAAGGAATTCAAACCGAACCACTGACTCCATCGGTTCCAGAAGGAGTTGCTGAACTGCATGTCTCCGTTGCCGGTGGTTGATAGAGAATTGGGGAGGGGGAGCCATTGTTCAATCGGGATGGAGAGATCGGTGAGGAGGACGCCGAAGCCATCGCCATCGAAGTCGCCGATGTCGGCGATGTCGGTGATGATGCGCCATCCGTTGTTGGGGCGGGAGAGGTTGGTGAGGTGGAGCCAGTGGGAGAAGGCATCGGGCTGATAGTTGGAATCCTGCATGGTGTCCGATGCGTTGCCGGTGGTCCAGCGGAGGGG
>CAZLXE010000005.1:50927-55347 GCA_964563005.1 uncultured Isosphaeraceae bacterium | reverse complement strand
ATGCGTTGCCGGTGGTCCAGCGGAGGGGCTCCAGATTGGCCAGCCAGCGGGAATCGCCGAAGCCGGGGTTTCCGGGGGGGTTGTAGATCAGGTCATTAAAACTGAATGCGGATGGGTTCGGGTCGGGGTGACCGGGACCGGTGGGCATTATCGTACGGAGAAAAGTATCAATACCGGGATTTCCGGAAGGGGCGAAGTCAGGGTAATTGGTATAGGGGACGGTGGCATAGGGGGCGGAGTTATAGGGGAAGTCGGGGACGCCGTCCTGGGCGTTAAATACTGGAGTCCCGGAACTCCGGTCGATGAAATCTCGATCGACGCCGTAGCGGAGGGCCGTTACTGGGGGGAGGAGACGGGGATAGTTGGGATCTGCAGCAATGGGAGTGGTTCCACTTACAAACGGATCGGCTGGGTCGACGGGCCAGGGGAAGAGGGCGGTGGCGATCTCATCGGTGATGAAGTGGGCGACCTGTTCGGCGGCATCATCGCGTTGTTGGGCATGTTGGACGGCGACGCCGGTGATGCGGCCGCCCTGGGTGCGGGTGAGGTAGGCGGTGGCGATGATGACGAGGAGGGCGAGGATGCCCGCGACGAGAATCATGGTGTTGCCGCGTCGGGGATTTGGAGTGCCGTGAGTCCGCTCACCCGACCTCTCCCGCAAGGGGGGAGAGGGGAATGTGGGTGATTGTTTGTTTGAATTTCGGGGGGTCATGGGTCAGTCACTCCGCTGGGGGAGATTAACGATGAACTGGATTTCTCGGCCGCGGTCGAGATTGAGTTGGGGATCGTGGAGGGTGATGGTGATGCGGAGGGCGTTGGGCCAAGGGGTGTAGAGGAGGTTGAGGTCGGGGATCTGTTGGCCGAAAGTGGGGCTGGCGGGATTCGTGTCTTCAATGAGGGGGGTGTCCTGGTTGAAGCCGAAGATGGCGGCATACTCCTTGACCGGGGGGTTATGGCGAAAGGGATCGGTATAGGTTTCGAATTGATCCAGTGCGAATTGATTATTCGGGGCATCCCAACCGAGGGTGAAGGCGGGACGCCACCAGGGATACACCTGCCCGTTCCATTGCGGGGGAAACGAACCATTCCAGTCGACGGGAGTGCGATAGGGGAATACGCCGTGCTCGGAATCAAACCAGCCGAACCAGGGCTGTTCTACGGGTTCCAGTTCAGCGGGGCCGGGCCCATTTCCGAATCCGGGACCGTAGTTGAATCCACCATAGGTCGAACTATTGCCATCGAACTGTTCTCCGGTTCGAGGGGCGTAGGTCCATTCGATGCGGAAGGAACTGCAGGCGGAGGCGAGGACATGGTTGGTGAGGGCCTGATCGGCACGATCCATGCTGGGGGCGGTGCGTTCGGCACGCGGGTAGAGCATGATTTGATCGAGGATGCGGGGACGGGCGGTGTTGATCCAGAAGTCGGACAGGGCCATGGAACTGGGGTTGTAGCCGAGGAAGATGCGGTCGTGAATATCGTTCAGGCGGCTGGCCGCACCATCGAGACGACCATTGCGTATTTCATGACTGGGAAAGGAGGGGGGACCGGGGTCTTCGTAGAACACGGAACGGGCGGTGGGATTGTGGAAAAGATAAACGGCCTTCTGGTTGTTGGCAGGGTTGGTATTCTGATCGTCATCGAGCAGGGCGACCTGCTGGCGACAGAGAAGCCACTGACGAGATTCGGGCTGGGTGCCATCGATGGTGCCGTCATTGATGAAGGAAAAGACATCGGTGCCCGTTCCGCCACCGACCTTGAAAAAGGTGCGGACCATCTGAAGGTCGCCCCGAAACCAAGGGGTGATGGGTTCGTTTAGGGCACCGATAGGGCCGAGGGGGTCGTGCGTTCGGCGCGGGGAATTTCCGGTTCCCGGGGAATCTAAATTCGAGGCCAGTCCATCAAGTAATTGAAACCCATGACCATAGTACACCATGGCGGTGGTTCCCTGCCCTTTGTGATGGTTGAAGGAACCGACACGGACGGATTGCAGCCCCGCCAGTCCGTTGCGGAAGAAGACGAGTTGGTCGGCGCGAATGGTGGCATCGGCGGGGCGGAGGGGATTGAGGAGGGGACCGCCATCGAGGACATTGATGTCGTTGGGGACGGCGACGCAGTGAATGCCGAGGAAGCCCTCGCGGGAGATGCGGTTGATATCATCCTGAATGAGGCGCTGGATGGCGGCGGCTTCCTGGAGGACATCGGCGTTGGCCTGCCCGATGGCGGTGACTTTGCTGGCGGTGCCGAAGATTTTGGAGGTGGCGATGATCACGACGATAAGGACGACGACGGCGATCATGAGTTCGGTGAGGGTGAACCCCCGGAATAGCCCGAAGGAGCCATGAGCCATGCGCCATGAGCCATCAGTAAAATGTTTCCGGTTTCTGGATTGTTTTTGGGCGGAGATCATTTAGAGTTCCTTCACCATGATGAAGACGGGCGTGAGGGAAACGATGGGTTCATCCGGATCTGTGGCGGTATTGAAATTGGCATCAATGGTGACTTGATTGGGGATGTACCAGAGGTCGGTGACGACATCGGTGTAGGCGAAGCCCCCGGAAAAGATTGGGTTCGGGTCTACCCCCAAGTAAAAATTAACGCCCGCAAGGTTGTTGAAAGCAAATGAAACCGGGGAAACGGGACGGAGGAGTTCTACTTCGAGGGGGTCGGCGGCGGGGTCATCGCGTCCATTGGAGAGCACCTGGCGTACATTGTTGTTCTGGTCGAGGAGCCACTGGCCGGGCTCCTGCCAGGCCTGCATTCGGTTGCCGGGGTCGTAGGTGAGGCCGGGTGCGTTGCCGTGGACTATGACAGGGAATCGGGGGGTGGAAGAAAGGGGATTGTCGGCATCCCACGAACCATCACTGGCGACGGATTGAATTTCGGCATCTCCGAAATCTGCGAGACGAACAGGCAAATGCATGGGAAGGGGAGATTGGCGTTGATCTTCGGTAAAGCCGCTGCTGACGGTGAGGTTTGTCAAGGGTTGTACGGTATAGGCATAGCCATCCATGCCCGGAGGGGGGGTGACGCGATAGACGAAGATGGCCACCTGGACGCGGCCGTTGAAGCGGCGGAACATGCAGTCCCAGGTGTATTGGGGGCTTTTGGGGGGGATGGGATCGCCGCTGGCGTCGAATGAGGCCTGGGACTGCTGGGGGAAGTAGCGTTCCTGTTGGGTGATGATGAACTTGGGGGGAGCGGGCTGGAGCGTGCCGAAATTCAGCCGATGGAGGGAGCGATTGAAGGGGATGCCCCAGAGAATTGGCGTTCCTCCAATGGGAAGTCCATTGGGAATTTGGGTGGCGAAAAGAAGATTCTGCTCGTTGGAGGAGTCGAGAAGTTTTTTAACATAACGGTGGCTGAAGATGTCGACCGTACCCTGGTCGTTGTAGGGGGTGGGGCTGGAAAGGGGACCCGGACTTGTTGCATCGTCTTCAAGGACGAATCCGGGACGGAGCCAGGGCCAATCGCCGGGGATGGTGATCAAGGGTGCGATCAGGTTGAAATCTTCGAAGGTTCCGAAATCTTCCTGCTTAACTCTAGAGCGAATGAGGGAGAGGGCGTTGTTGGCGACGACGGGGCCCATGATGTCATCGGTGGTCTGCCGCTGCTGGACAATGCCGACGGGAAAGAGGGAGGCGATGGAGATGATGCCGATGGCGAGGATGAAGATGGCGATGAGGACTTCGATGAGAGAAAAGCCCATCGGTGATCTTGGCCGGGCGGGAAAAGGTTTGGTATGTAATCCGGGGGTGGAGTTCATTTCATGGCCACTCCGGTGTAGCGATTGAAGTGGATTCTTTTGGCGTGGGCGGTGATGTATTCGGTGAGGTTTTCGGTTTTGAGGGTTGAATCTGAAAAGGGATCTGAGGAGCCGATCCACTGAGAGGTGTCGTAAGTTTCCCGGGCGGCATCGTCGTCGTACACGGCGATGAAGGGGGCGGTGGTGACATAGGGTTCATCTTCATCGAGATATTGGAAGAAGAAGAAAAAACTCGGTTCATCGGGCGTGCCTACATAGGTGTAGTTGACCCCCAGTTCATTCTGACCACCATTGGGCAGAAGAAAATTGTCGTTGAAATCGACGAAGGTGCGGGTGGTGTCTGATTCGGAGTTGGAGGTGATGACTTCGCCGCGACCGTTGTACATCACGGCGACCACCACACCGCCGAATTCGCTGGTGGAGAGGTTGGGGGGTGTGCCGGGTGTGGATGGAATGATGATGGCCGGGAGGTGGGCGCTGGTGACCCAGAAATTGTCATCGAGTGTGCCGTAACTTGGGGCGGCGACTTTTATGCCATCGGGAAGTCGGCGTACCGGAGCACCGGGGACGGGGACATAACGGTCTGAGCCCCCGCCGTATGTTTCTCCGGTCCATTCTGCGATGACGGCTTCGACGGCCATTTCGTTTTCGCCGGTG
>CAZLXE010000005.1:48598-50827 GCA_964563005.1 uncultured Isosphaeraceae bacterium | reverse complement strand
TTCTCCGGTCCATTCTGCGATGACGGCTTCGACGGCCATTTCGTTTTCGCCGGTGCGGCGGGAACGGAAGGCGACGAGGGTGATTTTGTTGTTTTTCATGGCGAGGGCGCGGGCATTGTCGAGGGCGGCCATGACCATGTTTACGCCGCTGGACATTTTGGCGTCTTTGAAGATGCTGCCGACGGAGAAGACGGTGAGGGAGCCGAGAATGGCGATGATGCCGATGACGACGAGGAGTTCGGTGAGGGTGAACCCCCGCCCCCGGAATTGCCCCCGAAATACCCGCCCCCGGTAACCAAAGCCATAAGCCCCGCCCTGGCGGATTCGGAGCAACATGGGCCATGAGCCATGAAGGCGGAATTTTCGGCGGGTTGAGGCGATCATGGTTTTTGCACCTCGTAGGAGTAGATGTTGTCGGCGGCTTGTTTGTAGATATCGCTGTTGGCGGGTTGGGTGAAATCGCCGAATTTTCCATCGGGGCCGGCGGAGACGAAGCAGATTCGGCGACCGGCGGCTATGCCGTAGGATTTTTCCTGTGAGGTGTACAGGGTGCCATCGTCGTTGCGATCGTTCGGGATGTCTGTTCCGTCGATCCACACGCGACCGGGGTGGATGATGCGGATGGGCACACCCCAAACATCGAGGATGGCGAGATCGCCATCTTCGAGTTTTTTGGGTTCATTGCCGGTGTTGTCGTAGAATACTTGCACTTGACCAGTATTGGGATCAGGATCATCGGCGCTGATGGCCCGTACCCAAATTGGGGATTGAGGTATGTTTGTTTTGTCGTATTTGTAGATGAAGGCGGGCTTGATCTGGCCGATCATGTCTTTGATCTGGCGGGGCTTGCCGACCGTTTTCAGGAGTTCGGTGATGCCGAAGACATGGGGGGTGTTTATCTGGAGATCGTAGGAAGCGGTGAGCGTGGGATCGCCATCGGTGCCCCACATGAGGTCGCGGCCGGAGCGGGTTTCCCATTCCTGGAGGATGACTTCGAGTTTCTTGAGGAGGTTGGTGACTTCGTCGATTTCGGCTTTTTCTTTGAAGTGCACGCCGACGGTGGCGGTGAGGGCGGCGAGGACGGCGATGATGGCGATGACGATGAGCATTTCGACGAGGGAGAAGGCACGGAAACCGTTGTGGGACATTCGAGTTGTAAAATTCGATGCTCTCATCACGAAATTATTGCTTTGCGGTGGAATAGTCATGGTCCCAACTCCACAAGGTTATCTTCGTTCAGGCCTTCTTTGTCGGCGCGGACTTCAGGATAAGAAAATGGGTCCTGAGTATCTGCCAGTCCGCCGTATGCTTTGTCGGGACCGGAGGAAAGGAGGGCGAATTCGGCGGATTTGAGGGACTGGCTGGTGGTAGAGTCGCGATCGGTATAGCCGTGGCGATCTGCGCGATCGGCGTAGATTGCAGCGACATCGGAGGCGCCTCCTCTGACGAGGTTGTATGGTCTTAAGGCGATGACATTGGCGAGAGATGGTTTGGCCTGGATGGAGTTGTACCCGCCTGATGGTTGGGGTACATCCATGCCGGTTGTCCACGATTGTTTGATGGAACCGATGGGGTAAGGGAGGCGGAAATAGCGGATGGGCTGTCCCCAGTAATCGACGATGATTTTTGGCAGGTCGTCCTGGTATCCGGCTTCGTTGGGAAATACGACCTTGCCGTTGGCGTTGATGGCGGCGAGTAAATCGTTGTTGGCGAGTTCGAGATAAGGGCCGTAGGTTTTTCCCATGTCGATGGAGAGGGGACTGGCGGATGTTCCTCTTCTGGTGCCATCGCCTCCTTTCATGCGATCGCCCAATCGGCCGATGATTTGTCCGGAAGCGGGGGCGGGACCGGATTGATGGCTGGCGATGGTGGCGCCCCATACACCGTCGCTGCCGGGGTGGCGGATGCCGGTGCGGGGTGATTCATCCTGCCATGTGGAGGCATTGACCATGCCCCATCCATCCTGTTCGTGATTGCCGTAGCCGATCAGGTAATCGGCGAGGGAAGTGACGGAATACCAGCGATTCAGGGCGGGAATTAATTTGTTTTCATCAGTTTCCGTGGGATCGTAGGGATCATCGAGATTGCGGAGGGGATCGAGTATGGGGGGGTAGTAGCCCATGTCGTCTTTGAAGCGGACGAGACCCATGGCGATGGAGTTCATGAGGAAGGCGGTGTTGGTGACTTCTGCGCGGCGGGTGGCTTTGTTCAGGGCGACGATGACGATGC
>CAZLXE010000005.1:29137-48498 GCA_964563005.1 uncultured Isosphaeraceae bacterium | reverse complement strand
GTGTTGGTGACTTCTGCGCGGCGGGTGGCTTTGTTCAGGGCGACGATGACGATGCTGAGCAGAAGGATGATCAGGGCGATGACGATTAGGAGTTCCGTCATGGTGAAGCCGTATCGAGGTGGTCGGGGAGATTGGGGCATTGGGTGGGTGCTCCGGGATCACGCCTGGGAGATGGATTCGATCATCTTGACGAGGGGGAGGAAGAGGGCGAGGACGATGGTGCCGACCATGCCGCCAAGGACTACGACGAGCATGGGTTCGAGCAGACTGAGGAGACTGCCGACGGCGACATCGACTTCTTCATCGTAGTTGTCGGCGATTTTCATGAGCATGGTGTCGAGGTCGCCGGTTTCTTCGCCGACATCAATCATGTTGACCACGAGGGAATCGCAGACCTTGGCTTCACGGAGGGGACCGGCGAAAGTTTCGCCTTCCCGAATGGAATCATGGACTTTGGTGAGGGCCTGTTCGTAGACATAATTGCCGGAGGTGTCGCGGGTGATCATGATGGCTTCGAGAATGGGAACACCGGCGGAGATGAGGGTTCCGAGGGTACGGGTGAAGCGAGCAATGGCGGTTTTTTTCACGAGACCGCCGAGAACGGGTACCTTGAGCAAGACCGTATCCGACACGGCCCGACCGGGACCGGTTTTTCGGATGAGTTTGAAGAACAGAAAGAAGAAAACGGGAGCGAAGACAATCCAGACCCATCCCGGCACGACCTGATCGGGACTGGCTGAGCCGGACATCCAGGCACTGGCATCGATGAGCCAGAGGGTGAGGCCGGGGAGTTCGACATCGAAATCATTGAAGATTTCCTGGAACTTGGGGATGACGAAGACCATGATGCCGGTGATGATGAGGGTGGCGATCATGATGACGACGACGGGGTAAATCATGGCTCCGATGATTCGGCGTTTGAGCCGCTGGGCTTTTTCCATGAAGTTGGCGAGCCGCTGGAGGATAACATCGAGCACACCGCCGATTTCCCCGGCGTTGACCATTTTGGCATAGAGGCGATCGAAGGCCTTGGGCTGTTTGGCCATGGAATCGGAAAGGGTGCTGCCCGCTTCGATGTCTGCGGTGATTTCACCGAGGATGGACTTGAGCAGCCCGGGTTTCTGCTGCTGTTCGAGAATCTGCAAGGAGCGGAGGAGGGGAAGCCCGGCATCCTGCAGGGTGGAGAGTTGGCGGGTGAACTGGGTTACTTTTTTGGTGCTGACCCCGCCGATGCTGATGGTCATTCCCCCCTTCTTTTTCTTTTTGGCCTTGCCTTCGGCTCCCTTTCCTTTTTTTACCCCACTTTTGATCTTCTGTTCACGAACGGAAGTGGGAAAATACCCCTGGCTTTTTATCTGCTGGATGGCTTCTTCACTGGTGGAGGCCTCTATGGATCCCTTCTGGGGTTTCCCGGCGGAATTGAGGGCTTCGTAGGCGTAGGTGGGCATGATTTCTGCTCCAGAGATGAGCTTGACTTTGATAACGATCTGGTTCGGGCTATCGGGTTGGCAAAGTTCAGGTGGTTCGGGGAATGATTCGGGGCAACTTCCGGGGATTTATTCTTCGACGATGGTTTCGCGGACAACTTCGTCGATGGTGGTTTGTCCGTCGTAGATGGAGAGCAGCCCAGATTCACGGAGGGTGCGCATGCCCCGCTTTCGAGATTCCATGCGCAAGGCATTGGTGGAGGCCTCGGCCATGATCATCTCCCGCAATTGATCGTCGAGGGCCATGATTTCGAAAATGGCACGGCGACCTCGATAGCCGCTGTTGTTGCAATTGTCACAGCCCCGTCCCCGAAAGAAGGTGCGACCTTCAATATCCTGCCTTTTGAGTTGCATTTCCATCAGTTGCTCGTCTGTCGGGGTATATTCTTCTTTGCAGTTTGTGCAGATGCGGCGAATGAGTCGCTGAGCCACAATGGCTTCGATGGTGGCGGTGAGCAGAAACGATTCGATGCCGAGATCGACAAGACGGAGAATGGATGATGGAGCGTCGTTGGTATGCAGGGTGGAAAAAACAAGGTGCCCGGTGAGGGAGGCCTGAACGGCGATCTGGGCGGTTTCGAGATCGCGGATTTCCCCGACCAGGATGATGTCGGGATCCTGACGCAGGAATGAGCGTAGGAGTCGGGCGAAGCTGAGATCCTGATCGTTATTGACCTGGCATTGCACGAGGCCGTCGATGTCGTATTCGACGGGATCCTCGGCGGTGAGGATTTTTGTATCCGGCTGATTGAGATCGTTGAGGGCGGCGTAGAGGGTGGTGGTTTTTCCCGATCCGGTCGGCCCGGTGACGACGATGATGCCGTTCGGTTTTTTGATGAGGCCCTGTATTTGCTCATATTCATCATCGCGAAGGCCGATTTTATTGAGGGAGAGTTGAACATTGGAACGATCGAGCACCCTCATCACCACGGACTCCCCGAACATGGTGGGAAGTACGGAGATCCGCAGGTCGATGGGATTGTTGCTGACGACGAGTTCAATACGGCCATCCTGAGCGAGGCGACGCTCGGCAATATCGAGATTCGCCATGATCTTGATGCGGGAAACGATGGGCAGAGCGAGGTGCTGAGGTGGGGGAATCATTTCATAGAGGACACCATCGATGCGATACCGCATCTTGAATTCATCCTCGAAGGGTTCAAAATGAATGTCGGAGGCCTTGTCCTTGATGGCCTGAAGCAGCACCAGATTGAGCAGGCGAATGACTTTGTTGTCGCCGGCGGCGGAAGTGAGTTCATCGAGATCTATGGAATCGCCGCGTCCTTCGAAGGCGGCGAGGGTGTCTGAATCTCCCAGTTCGGCCATCATTTCCGCCATGGAAGCCCCCCCACCGCTGTAGCGCTTTTTGAGCACTTCATCGATTTCATCCGGGGGTGCGACGACCGCGCTGACTTTGAAACCCATCAGGAGACGGAGATCGTCTACTGCTCGGAAATTCTCGGGATTCTTGAGGGCTATGGTGATGGTTTGAGTTGGGGCATCAAACTCAATGGGGACAATCTGATAAGTGGTCGCCGTTTCTGGGGGCAGGGCTTCGATGACTTCATCGGAGATGCCATCCGAGGAAATGTGGACCAAACGCATGCCCGCCTGACCAGCCAGGGCCTCGAGAATGTCCTCTTCCTTGATGTGCCCGAGTTCCACCAGGTATTCACCCAGTTTTTTCTTTACTTTCCCCTGGGTGGCCTGAGCTTTCTGGACTTTAAGGGCTTCGTGAACCTGATCTCGGTTCACTTTTTTGAGTTTCGTCAGTACCCGTCCGAATCGACGGCCTTTCAATTCCTTGGGGTCAACAGAAGGTGATTTGACTTGAAGTTCAGACATGGTTTTGCTCATTGATGTGATCGTGTCGAATCGATCCAATCATAGATTCGTATGAGAATCTGTACGGTTCACTTCATCTTGCCGGAAAATTAATAAATTTACAGCAAAAAAGGCGTAATTTTCGATTTGGACATCTGGATTATGGAAACATCGGGCATATTAATACCCTGGGGTTTTAATCCGTATCAAGTTCGGTGCGTCCAACCGAACCACCGGAACGATGGACTTTTTCTGTCAATTCGCTGGGATCGCGTCCTTTGTCGATCATCTCTTCGGCAGAGATCAAGCCGCGTTGATAGATGCTCCAGAGGTGATCGTCGAGGAGCTGCATACCGAATTTTCGTCCGGTCTGGATGGCAGAATCGATACGGAAAGTTTTATTTTCGCGGATCAGATTGGAGATTGCAGGGGTGATGACGAGGAATTCGTAGCAGGCGACCCGGCCGGGTTTATCCACCCTGGCGAGGAGTACCTGACTGAGAATCGCGATGAGGGATGAGGCCAACTGAACCCGAACCTGGGCTTGCTGGTTCATGGGGAAGGCATCGATGACGCGAGTAATGGTGCCCGCGGCTCCGGTGGTATGGAGGGTGGCGAAGACCAAGTGACCGGTTTCAGCGGCTCGGATTGCCGATTCCACGGTTTCCAGATCGCGCATTTCGCCGACGAGAATCACATCGGGGTCGGCCCGGAGAACGCGACGGAGGGCTTCGGAGAAACTCGGGACATCGGTTCCCACTTCTCGTTGGTTGACTACGGATTTTTTGTGGTAATGGTAATATTCGATGGGGTCTTCGACGGTGACGATGTGCCGTTCCAGATTCTCGTTGATATAATCGATCATCGTCGCCAAGGTTGTGGTTTTTCCCGAGCCGGTGGGACCGGTGACAATGAAGAGGCCACGGGGACGGCGAATCAGTTCCTTGACAATCGGGGGGAGACCGATTTCTTCAAATGACAGGAGTTTATTGGGAATGAGGCGGAGGACAATGGTGATGTCCCCACGCTGGCGGAATACGGCGACACGAAAGCGGGCTTCTGTGCCGTAGGCGAAACCGAAGTCGCAGCTGCCTTCCTCTTGAAGTTCCTGCTGCCCTCTTTCGGGGGTGATGGCTTTCATGAGAGCGACGCAGTCATCGGAGTCGAGGACTTTGGTATCCAGACTTCGCAGTCCGCCATGCAAACGGAGGGTGGGCTTTCGCCCGACGGAAATGTGGAGGTCGGAGGCGCCCTGCCTGATGACGGTGTCTAAGAGTCGGTCAATTTGAAGGGTGGACATACGGTTTAGTCTCTTGCAATTTCTCCCGGATGGAGAGGATGATTCGGGGAATGAGAATCTGTAAAAGGATTACTCCATATCGATATTCACATCAAGGAGTTCTTCGGCCTGAGCATATTTGGCGACTTCGCCGGGGGTGGTGACTCCATTGAGGATTTTAACTTTTCCATCTCCGAGGAGGGAGACCATGCCGTTGCGAATGGCGGCATCTCGAACCTGCCCGATGGGCGCCCGTTGGAAGGCCAATTCCCGGATTTCGGTGTTGAGGGTCATCATTTCGAAAATGGCTTTACGGCCCCGGAATCCGATGTCGCCACAACGAGGACATCCCTTGGCCTTATAGATGGTGCCGCCAGCCACTTCATCGGGTGCGATATCGACGAGTTGCATCAGCCGTTCATCCGGGTCGGGATCGGCTTCTTTGCATTGATCGCAGAGAATGCGGATCAGTCGCTGGGCCATGATGGCCTGGATGGATGAGGCGACGAGGAAGGGTTTGACTCCCATGTCGATGAGTCGGGTGATGGCGGAGGGCGCATCGTTGGTATGGAGGGTGGAAAACACAAGGTGGCCGGTGAGGGCGGCCTGGACGGCAATATCCGCTACTTCCCGATCTCGGATTTCACCGATGAGGATGATATTGGGGGCCTGGCGGAGCATGGCCCTTAGAATGGAACCGAAGGTCAGACCGATGCTTTCGCGAATCTGGCATTGGTTGATTCCGGTGAAGTTGTATTCAACGGGATCTTCGGCGGTGATGATTTTTTTGTCCGGACGATTCAGGACATCAAGGGCGGAATAGAGGGTGGTGGTTTTGCCGGAACCGGTGGGGCCGGTGACGAGAAAGATGCCGTTGGGGCGGCGGATGATTTTGTTGAAGCGATCGAGCATGTCCTGCTCGAAACCGAGATTGGCCAACCCGATTTTTACCGACTCGGGGCGGAGAATACGCAGGACGATTGATTCGCCGTGATACGCGGGGCAGCAACTCACGCGGAAGTCGATTCTTTCGCCATCGACGGGGAACTTGATGCGGCCATCCTGAGGGATGCGTCGTTCGGCAATGTTGACACCCGACATCAATTTGACACGGGCGAGCAGGGCGGGCTGCATGCGTTTGGGCAAGTTGTCGCGAACATGGCAAGAGCCGTCGATCCGGTAGCGCAGGACGATTCGGTCGGTCATGGGTTCGATGTGAATATCGGAGGCCCGGCCGCGTACGGCTTCGTTGATAATGCGGTTGAGCAGCCGAATGATGGGGGCATCTTCACCGGCGGAAATATCCACGGAGGCGTCCACCGAGCGATCCACGGATTTGTCCATGGTGACATCGACGGAATCGGTAACGAGGGAATCCTGAGTGCCAAACATGTTGACGGAGCCACCGCCTCCCCCTTCGGTTGAATCGATAAAGCCCCGGATGGCGGTTTTGGAGGCGACAGCGGTGTCGATTTCACAATTGAGCCGGAAGCGCAGGAGGTCGAGCAACTCGATGTCCATGGGGTCATGGACGATGAGTTTGAGCCGCCCGCCGATCATGCTGATGGGGAGGAGGAGGTGCTTTTTGATCAACTCAGTGGGGATGAGCGACATATCAACTTCTTCATCTGAATCGGCACCATCGAGGGCGATGTATTCCATGTCGAACTGGGCGGCGAGGGCTTTGGCGACATCCTCTTCGCGACACATGCCCGATTCGATCATGGCCTCGCCGATACGCTTGCCGGTTCCTTTGGCGATGCCGAGGGCCTGCTCGACCTGGCTTTCCGTGACGATGCCCCATTCCTGAAGAATCTGTCCGATTTTTTGTCGTTTCCGCGCCATGATGCCTCAAATAAGAGAAGATTCCCCTGTTCAGAGAGGAGCAATTCCGGGAGAATCCTTAAGTATTGTCAATACCCGCCTTTTCGCAAGCCATTTCTCGATTATTTCGGATACTTTTTTGCCGTATCCCTTTTTTTACCATCGCCCTCGCGTATCCTTAGTGTTGTTTTGAGTGATCATGACTTCCCCTGAATCCCCCAATTTACGCACTCTGATCACCGCCGGTCCCACCCATGAACCAATTGATGCGGTACGCTTTCTCGGAAATCGATCATCGGGACGCATGGGGCTGGCCCTGGCGAGGGCGGCGGATGATCGGGGGTGGCCTGGTACGCTGCTGTTGGGGCCGGGTATCGAACTGCCGTTAGATCATTCGCACCTCCAGATTATTCGGTTCCATACTGCGGCTGATCTGGAGGGATTGCTGGCCGATCTGTGGCCACACCATGATGTTCTTCTGATGGCGGCGGCGGTGTCGGATTATCGCCCCGGTATACCTCAAGAGGGCAAACTGAGGCGAGTTGAGCGAAGCATGACTTTGGAACTGGAGCCGACACCGGATCTCCTGGCTTCCCTGAAGGAGGGTACGCGGCCTGATCAGACGGTGGTGGGGTTTGCTCTGGAGCCCCAGGAGCGGCTTCTCGACTCGGCAGAGGAGAAACTGGGTCGGAAGGGGTTGGATATGATCGTGGCGAATCCGCTGGAGACGATGGATGCGGAGACTATTTCGGCGACCCTTCTGCGGGCGGATGGTGGAGTTGTTCATCCGGATCCCAACTTGCCTAAATTGACATTTGCGGGGTGGTTGCTTGATCAGGTGGAACTCTGGCGGGAGGAGTGCCGGCGGAGGAGGAGGAAATCACCGATTCAATAAATTATTTTGATATTGCGCGGAAAATTTTCCCGGCGGCGGCGTTCATTTGATGAATGTTCACGAACCGCCCCCCTTCTACAACGGAGATACTGATATGTACTCACTGATATGGAAACCTGCTCTTCCCGTTGCCGCGCTGTCATTGGCTTCACTTTCTGCCGCGGCTGCTCCACTTGGATCTGATGGTTTTTCTATGCTAACGGCTGCCGTGGTTACGCAGGCGGAGCCAGATGGCGGTGAAACCTTCAACATGAATTTCGAGGGGGGCACGGTGGCGGATTATACGGCGGCACTCAAGCGGGCGGTGAAGGCGAACATTGTGCTGATCGAGCCAGCGGGGGATGTCCCCCTGCCTCCCATGAATCTTTCCCAAGTGAGTTTCTATACGGCGATGTCGCTGCTCGATGATTTCACCCAGCAGATGGGACAGGATCGGATTGAATTGCATCTTGCCAAGGCCGATGATGACATTGGGTTACCCGTTTACACGGTGCGGGCACGCCTGTCTTCGGGATTGATGCAACTGCCGATGGCTTCGGCGGTGATTTCGGTGGCGGGTATTCTTCAGTCGGAGGCGTTTAGTCCGGAGGATTGCATGGGGGCGATTGATATGGCACTGGAAGTGATGGGGGGGGATCGGGAGCCCGCGCAGATCCGGTTTCATCCAGCGACGGGGTTGCTGATCGCGAGGGGGGCGCCGGAGCAGATCAATGCTATTCATGAGGTGGTCGGGCAGTTATGGGAGTCAGCGGAGTCAGTTCTGAAAGAGCGGAATATGATGCCGCCGGAGGAGCGGGAGGAACTCAGACAAGAATTAGAGCAAGTCAGCCAGCGCGTTGAGGAGTTCAAAAGGGGATTCGCCATGCAGAAGGAGGAATCGGAATTAATTCGACGGAAAATGGAAGAAGGAAGACACGACTACGAGCAAGTGATCAAGGAGCGCGAAGCACAGATATTTGAGCTTCAACAGCGAATTCACGAGTTGGAGGCGCGACAGCCCGATTGAAAGGTTGCATGGCTGATATGCCGAGTTATCCCGATCTGGCATTGGACTCTGATCAGGAGTCTGTTCATGATCTGACCACCGCGATACGAGCGGGCGATGCCGATGCGCTCGCCCGCTTTTATGAATCGTGGTTTGATTTTGTGTTGGGCGAGGCGCGGCGATTTACGGGACGGGATGAGTCGTTCTGTCTGGATACGGTTCAGGAAGTAATGCTGCGGGTGATTCACTCCCTCAAGCCGATGGATCATGAAGCATCGCTGCGGGGATGGCTGCGGGTGGTGACGCACTCCTGCGCTACCGATCTCATCCGCCGGGAATCTCGCGAGCGGCGACGGGGGGGGATTTTTCAGCGACTGGCTGAGATGCTTTCTCGACGAATTCGAACAGAGCGAAACGATGATCTGGAATGGCTTGATGATGAACTCGAGCAATTGGATTTTCCCAGCGCTCATCTTCTTACCATGCGCTATCGATTCGGGTGGACACTGAACGAAATTGGTCGACACCTCGATATTCCCCCGAGCAGCGTTCACCGCAAACTCCACACTCTCACCGAAAACCTGCGTCGTAAAGCCAGGGAGCACCACCATGACTGAACAATCCACGACTCTACCCTTGAGCAGGACTGGACGCATCCGCCGCGACACCATGCTGGTGGATCTGCAAAGAGCGATGAAGCATCGGCATACAAGGCGGCGGCAGGTGAGCCGCACGCTGGCCGTAGGGGCTCTTGTGATCACGGGGGGAATGGCCACACTCTTTGCGATGCATCCGGCAACACCCCCCCCCCCCACCGCCCTTACTCCGACCGTGGTTCATACGGCAACGCATGTTGTGTGGGTGAAGACCGATCCGTCTATTGGGGAACGAATGGAACTCTATACAGCGACGGCCACAATCCCCCGCGTAATCGTGGTGGATGATCGAGAACTGCTGGCCGCGCTGGAAGAGATCGATCGACCATCGGGGCTGATTCGAATGAACGGACTGGTGAAGTTGACCGCGCCGGTGACGGATAAAGAGCTCAAGCCGAGTGATCCGGGCGATTCCCCGCCGGCCTGATTATTCCTTTCCCTTCTCCCGTCCCGCCATCAGGGTCATTCCGATATAAAAAAGCCCCCCGCTCGAGGGCGGGGGGCTGGGTTTATTTATGGAGTAGCCGATGATCGTCCGGGTTATGGACAAGCGCCGAAAGCGTTGAGGACGGCGACGAGGTCATCGATATTCACCGTGCCATTGCCGCCGGGAGGGGTGATGTCTTCGGGGCAGCCCACACAGGGGCCGAAGGCATTGAGGACGGCGACGAGGTCGTCGATGTTCACGGCACCGTTTCCACCGGGGGGAGTGATATCGCCGGTACAGGTACCGGGGATATCGATGCAGTTAAGGCCGAAGACCGTGAATCCGTCCAGGCCTGCTTCAACAATACTGGCGGTGCCGGTGTCGTTGGCGGTGAAACGGACCTTCATGGTGGAGGTCAGGGTGACACCTGCGGCATTGAGATCGGACTGGGTGATATCGTGATGTCGCCACGCGGTGCCGCCATCGGTGCTATGGTCGGCAATGACCGTCCAGGGGCCGGCATCACCATTACTGCTGATTTCGACGAGCAGTTTGTCAACGCCATCAACCACGCTGAGATTGAGATAATACTCGTAGGCGATAGCATTATTCCCACCCGACATGTCGAGCAGGGGTGAGGTGAGGCGTACGGAACCGCCATCCACATCGGTATTTCCGATCTGATTCTGGGTGAGATAGCACTGACCGCTGCCGTCGCCATCACTGATGGGATCGTATGCCCAGCCAGTATCATTGACAGGTACGCCGCGTTGCCAATCACCACTGGTGGCACCGAGGTTGGTGGCGACCCAGCCGAGATTGGATTCAAAATTATCTGACAAGACGATCACCTGTGTGCCCACAGAGGCGGTTTGAGTAACGACTGGGGCTGCGGAGGGCAAGAAGACGGTGGTGCCTCCGCTGCCATCCGCACTGATGTAGTATTCAGGAGTAGCGGCACAATTGGCGGCGGGGAAGGTGGCTTCGTAGAGGTTGCCCCCAAGAGAAGTGAGGGGAGCAGTGAGGTAAGTTCCGCCGTTGTAGCGATAGTTCAAGAGGGCGGAGCCGGGGACCAGAATTTCGGTGCCGTCAAGAATCGCCACCTGCATGGTGGTGGATACGCCAGGAGCAAGGATGTCCACGGGACCGGCGGGGAAACTCAGGGTGAGGACATCGGGTATGACAGGCATGCAGTTGGGGCCGGTGACGGTGAGTTGGAAGCTTCCTACGGAACCACTCCAGCCGGAGACTCGAACATAATACAAATCTCCGGCGATGCCCGCGAAAGTGACGGTGGAGGGGCCACCGGTGGTTCCGCAACCATCATCATCGCAAGCGATCTGATCGACGGCGGTGCCGGGGCATCCGGTATGCACAGACAACACGGCGTCATAGGTTGTTCCAGTGCACATGCTGATGGTGACGGTGCCGCTGGCATCCGGGCGATAGACATACCAGGCATCCGGGGCGGCGGTGCCGGTGCATCCCTCGGCTCCATCAATGGTGGTGCCCACGGTGGTTCCGGCGGTGACCCCGACGCACAAGGGGATGGCATCGGCACAGGCATCGTTGGAGGGCGGGGGTTGGGGAATCATGTTGTGGGCACCGAAGCCAGCAAGGATTTCCACGGAGTGTGGGGTGCCGTTGTTGAGATCGCCATCATCATCGTCCAGCACGAGGTAATCGTTGGTGATGGAGGGATCGATGGATGATCCCAGATGGACGAGAATGGAGTTGATGGCGAGATCCCGAAGGATGTTGTGGTAGGTGGCGGGATTGGTGAGGATGAGTTCATTGCGGGTGTCCCAGAGACAGCCGGAGATAAGCTGGCCACAGAAATGGATTTCTCCATTACACGGGTATTGCTGGGTGTTGCTGCCATTGCGTAAACAGCCGGTGCAACTGCCGAAGAAGCCGAGGCCGAGGCAGGAATCGTCGCCAAGGATCTGGGCGATGACATCACCCATGCCCTCTCCATACGCCCCCTGACCACTCCCTCCGGCCTCAACAAGGTGATGGCCGAATTCATGGTTGATAACGGATGACCAGGCGGTGTTGGGATTCCCCGGCCCGGAGAGGCAGAAGTTGATGGATCCCTGCCCGCCGTTGTCTCCGGGAGCATACCAGGCATTGCCGGGGCAGAATTGATCTGTACGGTTAACGGTGATGGGGAAGTTGGGGCTGGGGTTGAGGCCCGGGTAGGCGGGATTGGCGGCCAGGGCGAAATCGCGGGTGATGTTTGCCTGAACATATGCATTCACCTGAGCGCGAACCTGCTCGTTGGTATTGGCGGAATTAAAGAACAGGTCGCCGGGGGTGGAGGCGGGGGCAGAAAGGGCCTCCATGCCGCCGAGGAAGTTGGTTGAATTGAACCATTGGCCAGAGGCGATGGTGGCGTTGACAGTCGCTCCGGTCAAACTGAGGGAGTAGTTTCCATTGACATCGGCAAATGTAGAATTGATCCCAGAAGTTACTTCGAGGTAAGGGAGAGGAGTGGGAACTTCCAGTTCACACTGCTCTGATCCGATGCCCTGGGTGGCATTGCCACTTGTATTGCCGGAGACGGCCTGGAAGTAGATTTGTCGTTCTTTGTGGAGAATTGCTCCGGTGCGGGCATCTGAGATGACCAGCCAACGATCAAAATCGTTGTGAACGAGGGACTTGTCGGCAAGAATGGGGGCAGATTTGAATTCTCCCATGCCAGCCCAGATCACTTTCGAAGTACTCACAACTACGGGCTGCTGAGCCAGTTCGTTGATTTCTGCATCGCGACGAATGGCCTTAAGCATGCCACTGGGGACGGCTCGGGCCAGAACTGCGGCATCGGGCCGAAAATCACCTAAATCGTGGGTGCCAGGGTTCACAAGAACGATGGGGAATCCGGGTTGGTTTTTCACCAGCACGGTCAGACGCGAGCCAAAGACAGGAACGCCACCTCTTGATTGCGAGTAATACACGGCGGTAAACTTGTATGAATCGGTGTCCGGGTTGTACATGAGAGGAAGGGTGTTGCCCCTTTCCAGAAAATCAACCGTGGGGATGAGGTCTGCTGGATCGGCGCCAATGGCCCTAGCATGCTGGAGTCGGAAGGATTCTGCGGCGGCGAGAGGGGTGGCTCCGCCTCCGAAGGCCCGGCCTACAATGCGGCTGGAAGTGGGATTGGTTTCAAATCGGACACCCGGATTGGCCTGCAGGAATTGTTGCCGGGCGGCTACCCGCTGCTCCCGCATCAGATTTCTGGTTTTCTGGGCCGGCTGATTAATCGACTCTTTTTTCATCTCCGCGTTGCCCGGCCAAGCCCAAACCATAGCCGTACATAAACCGGCAGCCCCGAGTATTCGCCACGATCCATTAACATGTGTCATTGAAGCATTTCCTCTTTACAGAACTCACGAATTGTCGATATGTGTACCGACACCCCTCCACGATACTTCCCGCACTGAAGTATACTCCCGATTTGATAAGGTGTTTCATTAAATTCACGGATTTCTCACATTGAAACGAAAAAGAAGTGAAACTGGGTAATCCTGTCGGTTCAAGATCAGATTCATGGATGATGGCTGGCAGAGTACTTCCGATAGTCATATCAAATACCTTCATCGATTCAGTCAACTCTCCTGTTCTTCTTTTCACTTATGGCGGCAAAAAAATCCAAATCCACGAATGAACCGACGATCGAAAACCGACGCGCCCGTCATCACTATTTCATCGAGAGCACACTCGAGTGTGGGATTAAACTGAGGGGTTCTGAAGTGAAATCGATTCGGCGCGGTCAGGCAAGTCTGGCTGAGGGCTATGTGCGGGGAACGGATGATCCGGTTTCGCTCACGCTGCATGGGGTGCATATTGCCGAATATCCTCCGGCGGGATCGAATCAACACTCGCCTCATCGGGTGCGGATTCTGCTGGCCCAGAAGCGGGAGATCAAAAAACTGGCGGGCAAAGCGCAGCAGCCCGGATATACGCTGGTTCCTCTGAAATTCTATTTTCTGCGAGGAAAAATCAAACTTCTGGTCGGGCTGGCCCGGGGTAAAGGGAAAGCGGATAAGCGGCAGGATCTGGCGAAACGGGAGGCGACCCGGGACATCGAGCGGGCCATGTCAAGGAAATTTTGAACTCCATCGTTTTTTGACACACCGGTTTCTCTTTTTCTAAGCCGGACTGGGGAGGAGGATGGTCTGGCCGATCTCATTCTTCCGTTGGCCAAGAGCGCATTCAGCCACTACGCGGGCGATTTCATCCGGGTCGAGGGTATGCTCCCGAGGTAAGTCCTTTTCGGAGATGATGGCGCGGAGCATGGCGGTTTCTACCGCACCGGGAGCGACGGACCACGCTTCAAGGCCTGCTTCTCCACCTTCGTTCATAATGGATCGGGTGATGCTTTCCAGGGCGCATTTGGAAGCCGCGTATATGCCCAGCCCGGGAAATGGATCTATGGTTGCCATGGAGGAAATGTTAATGATGCGTCCTCGGCCCAGGTCGATCCAGTGAGGCCAGAGGTGGGTGATCAGATGCAGGGGGCCGAGGAAGTTGATGGCGAAGGTTTGGGCTACCATTTCATCGGGGGATGAAGCGAGGGGGGCAACTTCTCCACGGGCGGCGTTGTTGATCAGTGCATCGACGGCTGGCCACTGCGTCAGCACGGTCTCGACGACTCCCGCACATTGATCCGGGTCTGCAAGGTCGGCTGGAATGATGAGTACCTCCTCTGCGTTCGGTTGAGGAGAGTGAATGATGCGGCTGGTTTCCTCCAGGGAATCCCGGTTCCGTCCGACCAGGGCGAGATTAAAGCCGCAGGAAGCCAATTGCCTGCTGATGGCTCTTCCGATCCCACTTCCTGCACCAGTAACCATGGCCATGGCATTGGGGGGCATACTCATTTCCTTTCTGTAAAGTTGATTGAACTTTGGACTTATTTTATCGAAAATGGAATTGCCCACTGGAAATATCCGTTCACTGAATTCCTGTCTGGCTATCTGGATTTTTCTTTGTAAATGTGCATAACCTGTCTCTCTCGATCCAGAGCATTCCGGATTGTATAGGGTGGCGACTGGAAAGCTGGGTCTCAGGAGGAAAAGTTTTCCCCATTGTTGATTGGCTTGCCGCAAAAGAGCAGTGATCCGCTGTTTTGCGCAGCCATCGTTAGGCCGGTTCCTGTTTGAGCCGCGTTGGGTTTCCCACGAATTTGTCGGCCCATCGCTTGAGCAAGGAGACAGTGGAATGAGCAAACAAAAACGGGTGAATCAGGGGCGGGTTGATGCGCTTTATTCTCATCATTATCAGCGGGTGTTTCGGTTCGCGAGACGATCGTTGTCTTTAGCGGATGCCGAAGACATTGCCCAGGATGTGTTTGTCGGGTTACTGGGACTGCATGACATTGACCATCGCGAATTAACCGGGAGTTACCTGCTCAAAATTGCTCAAAATCTTATGAAACGGCGGTGGCGACAGGGGCGGCGAAGGGCTCAGGTCATTTCCAGATATTTTTATCCGATGACTTTGTCTGGAGCATCACTTCAAAATATCTCGGAAGTTGAGGCAGAGGAAACCCGAAACCTTCTGGCGAATCAACTCCGAGAGTTGCCCCCCCATGAGCACAAGACGATTCGTTTTATCGTCTGTGGGGAGATGCCTTATGCGGCCGCAGCCCGATCTTTGGGAGTGCGTGACACCACGGTAAATAATTGGAGGCATCGAGCCGTTGACACCCTAAAAAAGCGGTTTAATGCTCAGCCCTAACGGGAGAAAAGACAGGAGGCCTTTATGCTGATTCTTTGGCCTTGCGGCGACCCAGACCGGGAAGAGTGAGTTCGTTTTCAATCGCATCTGCATCGATTACATAGGTCGTTCCCGGCTCCGCCAAATCGGGCAGTTCATACATGATGTCGAGCATGTACTCGTCGAGAACAGCACGCAAAGCCCGTGCTCCAGTTTCCCGCTTCATGGCCCGATCGGCAAATACGACCAAGGCATCGTTGGTGAACTCTAATTCGACCTCTTCCATTCGAAATAGATATTCGTATTGTTTGATAATGGCATTTTTGGGTTCGGTGAGTATCCGCACCATGGCATCGTTGGTAAGAGGCATGAGCGGCGTAATCAGGGGCAATCGCCCAACCAACTCGGGAATCAATCCGAATTGAAGCACATCATCTGGGGTGATTTGAGTGAGAATCTCCCCCTGCTGATCGAGCTTGGTCTTCATGCGCGTATCATCTTCGGCACTGAACCCGATCCGCGAGCGACCGAGACGACGGCCGATGATTTCATCGATTCCGGCAAACGACCCGCCACAGATGAAGAGAATATGGGTGGTGTCCATCTGAATGTATTGTTGTTCAGGATGCTTTCGTCCCCCCTGAGGAGGAACATTGGCGACGGCTCCCTCCAGCATTTTCAGGAGCGATTGCTGGACGCCTTCGCCGGATACATCCCGGGTGATGGAGACATTCTGGGAAGTTTTGCCGATTTTGTCGATTTCATCGATGTAGATAATGCCGCGTTGAGCGGCTTCGAGATCGTAATCGGCGGCCTGAAGCAATTTGAGGAGCAGGTTTTCTACATCTTCGCCCACATATCCGGCTTCCGTGAGGGTGGTTGCATCTCCGATCGCAAACGGCACATTGATGATCCGAGCAAGGGTCTTGGCGAGGAGGGTTTTTCCCGTTCCGGTAGGACCAATGAGCAACACATTGGATTTCTCCAGTTCGATGGAGGAATCCTCGTTATCAATCTGAGTCAGCCGTTTGTAGTGATTGTGGACGGCAACGGAGAGCGACTTTTTGGCGCAGTCCTGGCCGATGACATACTGATCGAGAAATTCTTTAAGTTCGCGTGGAGCGGGAATCGCCCCAAACATCGACTTTGAACTGGTAACCCGGCGGCGTTCCTGTTTGAAAATATTCTGGCATAAATCGGTGCAGTTAGAGCAGATATAAATATCATTCGGCCCTTCGACCATAGGACCGACTTCGCGGGAGGTTTTGCCGCAGAAGGAACAGGTGGTCACCTTGCGTCCCTTGAAGCCACCACCGCCACCATCTCCACTGCCCCCCCCGGTTTTTCCCGTGAACCCGCCGCCGCTGTTTTTTGAAGAACCTCTGCGACCACCTCCCCCACTTCCCCCGCCTGCGGCATTCTGGGGAATCAGGTCGGATGAACGATTATTTGAGTCGGGCGTGGTCATAAATGCCTCGGGCTGTTCTTGATATTGTGCTTCGGGGGACAAAAGTGGCGGTTATCTTATGATATCGGAAAGTGGCCTGCCTCACTCAAGGAGTCAGGAAAATCCTTAAGCCCGCCTTACCATTGTGCCACCAGTCTGGGCGAGGTCCAGTGCCACTTGCTCAATCAGTCAGAATCTTTTTGCTCATTCGGGGGGTTATCGGAAAAAACCGGCTCCGTGGGCTTGGTTATATGACCAACAAGGGCTTTCTTCGCCTGTTCATACTCTTTATCGTTCAACTGTCCGGTTCGATGCAGTTCCCGGAGATCGTGAAGCGAAAAACCATCTCTCGAGAGCTCATTATTCGCATGAATCGATCTTCGCACAATAAAAAGTACAACCCCCCCCACCACGATCAGGGCGAACAGGGCCAGAATCCATGGCCAGATTTCTGAGAATGCCGATTGGGCGTCCGAAGACTGTCCAATTGATAATGATTGAATGGGATACATAGTCAACGCATCACCTCTCAGGGTTGATTCCAGCTCGATTCTAAATACAAGGAGAAGATGTGATCAGGAGGATTTTTTGCTGGAGGACTTCTTCTTTGAAGAGGTTTTTTTCTTCGTGGTGGTTTTCTTTTTTGATCCAGTTTTCTTGGCCGTTTTGGATTTTTTCTTCCCGCGTTTTGCCCACTCCTCGGCGGAGACCTCTTTCACTTCCGCCTTGTCGATGATGCGATCGGTGGTTTTGTGCTCACGAATCTGCAGGCCAATTTCATCCAAGCGCCCGGCCTGAGTGAGTTCCGTTCGGAGTTGTTCAGGTCTCATTCCCCGCTGATGGGCGATAGCCGTGATCCGGGCGTTGAGTTCCTGGTCAGAAACAGACACGGAGAACTCTTCCGACAGTCGATGAAGAATGAAGAACAACTTCAGTCGCTGCCGGGCTGACTCTTCCGTTTCCGACCGCATCTCGGCCAATCGTTGATCGATGTCATCCTGGGGAACGCCCTGGGAGTGCATCTCGTATTCCTGCCGGAGAATCGAGCGCTCGGCCTGAGCGGCGGAAAGTTTTTCCGGCAAATCAAAATCCACTGTATGAATCAGATGCTCGTACACCTGCTCCCTCATCGCCGCGTTCTGCTCCTGATCGCGTCGGCGTTCGAGGGAAAATTGAATCTGTTCCCGTAGCATGGATTCATCACTCATGCCGTACACTTCGAGCACTTCCTCAAGGGTGGCGGGAACGATGCGCCATGCTTCTTTGATCTTGAACTCGATTGTGATGTCCGCCCCACGAATGTCCTCCCGTTCGTGTGATTCCGGGCCTTTCGTAGAGATTGACACTGTATCGCCAACCTTTTTTCCCTTGAGCAGACCGGCCAGCCCTTCCACGAGAACACCCAGAACTTGTCCTCTTCCATCATTGTCATCTCCCGGATGAACGATCATGACGCTGTCGCGCTCGAAGAATGGCTTGTCTTCACCATCCTTGGTCGCTTTGGCGAATCCGATTAATCGGTCGTCTTTGACAAATTTTTCCTTCACCGGATCTGCATCACCGTTGCTGATGCACTGGCGGTCCATCTCCTCTTTGATGTGCTCTTCCGTCACCTCCATCATCGGTTTATCGATTTTGATCCCTTCTATTGTGGGCAGATCAAATTCCGGGGTTACTTCTACTTCCACGGCGAAGGAAAGGGGCTGGCCTTCTTTGATCACCAGATCGTCCATTTTCTCCACCGGCTCCGGCTCTCCGACCGGTTTGATTTTGTGTTCTTCGATTGCGGCGGCATAGGCATCGGCGATGAGTTGATTGCGGGTTTCGCTCCGCACCCTCTCGCCAAATCGCCTTTCGAGCAGTTCCTGAGGAACGCGGCCTTTGCGGAAACCGGGCAGGGCCGTTTCTCCCGCCAGTGCCCCCATGGAATCGCTCAGTTTTCCCTGTATGGCCTCGACGGGGATCGTAATAGTCAGCCGCTTGCGGGCCGGGCCGACGGTTTCGATATCAACGGTGTTTTTGGTTTCGGGAGTGGTGGTGGTCATGGTGGAGCAATCTTCGAATAAGGGAGCCAGTTCACCCTTCCGCTGGAGGATAAGATCGAGAACTGGCGGGAAGGATCCATCTTACCACATCGTCTCAAAATTACCAATTGGATCGGCGTTTCTGAAATTGTCCCCTGGTTACATAGCATCAATCTGGGGACGGACGATTTTGTCGTAGCAATCGGGACAGACCCCATGGCTGAATTCGGCCTCACTGTGCTCCGACATATAAGATTCCACCGCCTGCCAGTAGTCCCCTTCATTCCTGACCCGCTTGCAATATGAGCAGATGGGAAGAAGTCCACGCAGGGTGTTGATCTGATGAAGGGCATGCTCCAACTCATGCACCCGCTCCTCCAGCCGTTCGTGAAGTTCGATGATTCGGCGCCCGGTGGAAATACGCGCCTGGAGTTCCTCGGGATGAAACGGTTTGGTGACATAATCGTCGGCCCCCGCCTCCAACCCCTCTACGATGTCATCTGTCTGCACCTTCGCCGTGAGGAGAAGAAGGTACATGTCCTCCCCACCCGGACTGTCTCGAACACGGCGGCAGATTTCTGGCCCATCCATAATCGGCATCATCCAATCGAGAATCGCCAGTCGAGGACACCCTTCGGCCTGGAGTGCAGCCCACGCCTCACCCCCATCGTGCGTGACCTGAACTTCGTACTCCCACTTTTTAAGAGTGACTTCGAGCACGCGTCGGGAAACCGGGTCGTCTTCGGCAATGAGAATTCGCATGATGAAATAGAATTATACCGGATTCAGCCCCCA